>JBDSTJ010000220.1:0-4307 GCA_039928335.1 Streptosporangiaceae bacterium
GACCGGCAGTTCTCCGTCTACTTCGGCCGGGCGCTCGCCTCCCTGGGCCGGATCATCGAAGGCCCGGTCGCCCGGCTGGTCTACCGGAACCGCCCGGTCGTCGCGGTCTCCCCGTCGACCGCCCAGGCGCTCAAGGGCAGGCTGAGCTGGCGCGGCCCCGTTTTCATCGTGCCCAACGGCGCGCCCCGGCCAACGAAGCCCTGCCCCACCGACCCGGCGGCCGGGCCGTCACTGGTCTGCGTCGGGCGGCTCGTCGCGCACAAGCGGGTCGACCAGATCATCCGGGTCGCGGAGGAGCTTCGGGAACGCTGGCCCGGCCTCCGGCTGCACATCGTCGGCCGCGGCGAACAGCACGGGGCGCTGGCCGAGCAGATCCGGGTGGCCGGGCTGGAGCAGACGGTCACGCTGCACGGTTTCCTCCCCATGGCGGACAAGGACGCCCTGCTCGCCGCCGCCGACCTGCACATCTCCGCCTCACGATACGAGGGCTGGGGCCTGTCGGTGATCGAGGCCGCCGCGTTCGGCGTCCCCACGGTCGCCTATGACGTCGACGGCCTGCGTGACGCCGTCCGGGACGGCGACACCGGCTGGCTCGCGATTCCCGGCGAGAACCTGGCCGACACGGTGCTGCGGGCGCTCAAGGAACTCCACGATCCGGGTCGTCGCGTCGAGATGGCCGCCGCCTGCATCGGCTGGGCGGGCGAGTTCACCTGGGACTCCAGCGGCGACCGGATGACCAGGCTCATCCAGGGCGATCTGGATGAGTACTGACCGCAGGGACGGTGTCCGTACGGCGTTCTCGGCACTGATCCTGGTCACCCTCGCCTTCACCATCGCGCCGGGCCGGATCCTGCCCGACACCAAGCTCGACATGCCACTCGACCCCGGTGCCTTCCTCGGCCGCGCCCTGCACATGTGGGACCCGAGCGCGTCATTCGGCCAGGTTCAGAACCAGGCATACGGCTACTTCTTCCCGATGGGGCCGTTCTATCTGCTGGGCCACACCCTCGACCTGCCTCCGTGGATCATCCAGCGGCTCTGGATCGCCCTGGTGCTCTGCACCGCCTTCCTCGGCGTCGTCCGGCTCGCCGAGGCGTTCGGGATCGGCGACGGCACCGGCCGGATCCTCGCGGGCTTCGCCTACGCGCTGGCCCCCAGGGCCCAGGAACTGATCGCGGTCAACTCCTCGGAGTTCCTGCCCGCCGCGCTCCTTCCGTGGATCATGCGTCCGCTCGTCCGGAGCCGGGGCAGCCCACGCCGGGCCGCCGCTCTGTCGGCCCTGGCCGTGGTCTGCTGCGGCGGCATCAACGCCACGGCCGAGTTCGCCGTGCTGCTCATCCCACTGATCTATCTGCTCACCCGGGAGAAGGGCCCACGCAAGCTCAGGCTGCTGGCGTGGTGGCTGCCGCTGACCACGGCCGCGACGCTCTGGTGGCTGGTCCCGACCGCTCTGATGGGCCGGTACATCTTCCCGTTCCTCGCCTACACCGAGACGGCCACCACGACGACCTCGGTGACGTCAGCGACGAACGCCCTGCGCGGCACGGCCCAGTGGGTGGGTTTCCTGCCCGTCGGGTTCAGCCCGTGGTGGCCCGCGGGCAACGCCCTGTCCACCGTGCCCTGGCTGATCCTCGTGACCGGGCTGGTCGCCGGGCTCGGACTGGCGGGCCTGAGCCGGGTGCCCGAACGGACCTTCCTGGTCGGTACGGCGGTCGCCGGGATCGCGATCATCATCGCCGGACATCCGAGCGTCCTCGCCGCGCCCTTCTCCGGCGAGCTCAGGGACCTGCTCGACGGGCCGCTGAGCCCGGTCAGGAACATCCACAAGTTCGACGCCCTGATCCGGCTGCCCGTCGTGCTCGGACTGGCCCAGCTGGTCGCGACCCGGCGGCGCTGGGTTCCCCGGCTGGCCGTCGGCCTGGTCGCGCTGTCCGTGGTCCCCGCGTTCAGCCCCGGCCTGGCCTCGACGGCCCCGCCGACGTCCATCCCCGGCTATGTCCGGTCGGCGGCCGACTGGCTCAACGCCCGGGACGGCCTGGTGCTGGCCGTGCCGGGTCAGAACTTCGGCGAGTACCAGTGGGGCAAGGTCATGGACGACCCGCTCCAGCCGCTGGTCAAGGGCCGCTGGGCCAGCCGGATGGCCACCCCGGGCGGCTCGGTCGGGCTGGCCCGGCTGATGGCCGCGATCGACGGGCGGCTCGCCTCCGGTCACGGTTCGGCCGGGCTCGGCGAGGTGCTCGCCCGGATGGGCGTGCGCTATGTCCTGGTGCGCAACGACATCGAACGGGGCATCCTGGCCGGCGCCTGGCCGGCTCGGGTCCACGAGGCCATCGACGAGACGCCGGGGTTGACCCGGGTCGTGGGGTTCGGCAAGGAGGTCGGGACGCCCTATGACGACGGGATCAACTCGCTCGACCAGCCGTACCGGCCGGTGGAGATCTACGAGGTGGCCGGCAGCGCCGCGACGGCGGCCGTGGTGGACCGTGAGCCCCTGCGGGTGAGCGGCGGCCCCGAGGCGCTGCTGGCTCTGGCCGACCAGGGCTTGCTCAGGAACCGGCCGGTCGTGTTCAACTCCGGGACGGCCGACGTCGCCACCGACACCCTGCGCCGGCGCGAGATCGGCTTCTCTGAGCTGCGCGGCAACGCCACGACGATGACCAAGGACCAGCCCTTCGTCGGGCCCGCCAAGACCAAGGACTTCACCGAGCCGGGCTGGGCCGCACACGAGTCGGTGGCGGAACTGTCGGGGATCGCCTCGGTGACCGCCTCGTCGGCGGCCTCGGATCTGAGCGCCGCGCCCGTGGCGGGCGCGTCCGGGCGGCACCCGTTCGCGGCGCTCGACGGCGACCCCGCCACCCAGTGGTTCTCCTCGGGCTGGTCGGGCGCGGTCGGGCAGTGGCTGAGGGTCGGGTTCTCCGGACCGCTCGACCCCGGCCGGATCCAGGCCGCCTTCTCGATCAGCTCCCTGCTGGGCCCGGCGGTGAGCGAGGTCTCGGTGGAAACGGCTGCGGGCTCGCGTCGGCAGGCCGTGCGCAAGACCGACAAGCCGCAGCCCCTCGAGGTCCCCCCAGGGGCCACGACCTGGCTCAGGGTCAAGGTCACCAAGGTGACCCACCAGCCCCGCCACCCCATCGGCACCCGGGTGGGAATCAGCGAGCTGACCATCCTCGGCGTGCGTCCGGTCCGGTCGATCGCCGTCCCGGGAGCCGCCGAGAACCTGCTGTTCACCGGTCTGAACGGCTATGTTTCGCCGTGCATGCTCGGTTCGGGCGGCTGGACCTGCTCGCCCTATCTCGGGACGCTCGGCGAGGAGGGGCACGGCTTCTCGCGCACCTATTCCTCGTCGGGGACCGCCAAGCGGCTCAGCGGCTCAGCGATCATGACCGACCTCCGGGCCGTCGACCGGCTCAGCGGTTCCACAGCGGCCACGGCCTCCTCGACGCTGCTCGACCACCCCGCGGTGCTGCCGCGCTCGGCGTTCGACCACGACCCCACGACCAGCTGGATCGCGAGCCTGTCGGACAAGAATCCGACCCTCACGATCGACTTCGGCGGTGAGCTGACGCTGTCCCGGCTCAACTTCACCTTCCCGAGCCCACGGCAGACCACCCGGATCACACTCACCGGCGACGACGGCCAGCCGCAGGACGCCTTGATCGGCCCGAACAGCCGGGCCCTCTTCGCACCGATGACGACCAGGAAACTGACCATCGGCTTCACCCGGTCACCCGGCATGCAGATCACCGAGGTCCGGGCTCCCGGCTTCCCCGCGCTCGGGACCACCTCCGACGCGAATCTCCCCGCAGGGTGCGGAACCGGTCCCGCGTTCAACGGAACGATCAAGACCCGGCTGGTCGACGCCACCGTCGGCGACATTCTGGCCGGTCGCCCCGTACGGTTCGAGAGCTGCTCAGACCTATTTCAGGCCGCCGGCAGGCAGACCCTGACCCTGGACAGGGGCGCTCCCTTCCTGATCGCCTCAGCGGCCCTCCAGTCCGCTCCCGTCACTCCCGTCACCCCCGTCACTCCCGTCGCTCCCGTCACTCCCGTCGCCGCGACGGTCTCCCGCTGGACCGCCGCCGCCCGGACCGTCGAGGTCTCGGTTGCCCGCACGTCCTACCTGATCGTCAACGAGAACCGCAACGCGGGTTGGACGGCCACGCTCCACGGGACTGCGCTGCACGCCGTGACGATCGACGGCTAGCTCGCGGATAACCCGCGGCGGGACCTCCTTTCAGCATCGAGGCCGCGTCGTAGGCCACCGACGGCACGCGATGGCGTGCTGTCGCAGTACGGCTGGCGACGAC
>JBDSTJ010000221.1:0-6157 GCA_039928335.1 Streptosporangiaceae bacterium
GGCCCTCGCCGACCTCTACCTCAACGGTCACCTCGCCGACGAACGGGGCCGTGCCGCCGTTGCCGTCCGGCACCCCTGTCACGATCCCGTCCTCGAGGCCGCTCTGGAAGAGATCGCCAGATCGAAACCACGCAAATGGCACAGCTGGGTCGGCCGGGGCCAGCGGCCCGTCGTCCGGGCCGTCCGGCAGCAGCTCGCTGACAGCGGCTGGGCCCGCCTGGAACCCCGCAGGATCCTCGGCCTGTTCCCCACCACCAAGATCACCCTCCGTGACCCGCGGGTCCGCAAGGAGCTGCTCAGCCGGGTCAGCGGCGCACTCAGGAACCCCGTCGGCAGAACCGACCCCGCGGACGCCGCACTCGTCGCCATCGTCGCGGCGGGCGAACTCGGCCTCGTCCTCGACCGCAAGGCCCGGCGCGCCGCCAAACAGCGCATCCGGGACCTCACCGCGCTCAGCGGCCCCGTCGGCCCCGCCCTGCGCAAAGCCCTCCAGGACGAGGCCTCCTCCGCCGCAGGCTAGAGGTGTTCCTCAGCCCGCCGGCTCTGCGCGCACCGACGATTCCGACCAGGCCGCCCGCCTGCCTAGTCCTCCTCCAGTGCGTCCAGGAAGTCCTTGGCCCACCGCTCCACGTCGTGCTCGACGATCCGGCGGCGCATCGACCGCATCCGGCGGGTCAGATCGGCCGGGTCCGCCCTGATCGCGTCCAGCAACGACGACTTCAACCCGTCGACGTCGTGCGGGTTCACCAGGAACGCCCGGCGCATCTCCTCCGCCGCCCCCGCGAACTCGCTCAGCACCAGCGCCCCGCCCAGGTCCTCCCGGCAGGCCACGTACTCCTTCGCGACCAGGTTCATGCCGTCCCGCAGCGGCGTCACGACCATCACGTCGGCCGCCAGGAACAACGCCGCCAGCTCCTCCCGTGAGAAGGAGTTGTGCAGGTAGTTCACCACCGGCGAACCCAGCTGCGCGAATTCCCCGTTCAACCGGCCGACCTGCAGCTCGATGTCGGCCCGGAGGATCTGGTACTGCTCGACCTGTTCCCGGCTCGGCGTCGCGATCTGCACGAACACCGCCTCGCCAGGCTTCAGTTCGCCCTCCTCCAGCAGCTCACCGAAGGCCTGCAGGCGCTGTCCGATGCCCTTGGTGTAGTCGAGCCGGTCCACTCCCAGCAGGAGCCGTTCGGGATCTCCCAGGTCTCGGCGGATCTCCGCCGCGCGGTCCTGGACCTCCGGCCGGTGGATCAGCTCCTCCAGCTCGCTCACGTCCACGGAGATCGGGAACGCCTCGGCACGGACCGTGCGGTCGCCCACGAAGACGTACGGCCCGAGCGTCCGCACGTCCAGCAGCCGCTGGGCCAGCCGCACGAAGTTCGCCGCGCCGCTCGGCAGCTGGAACCCGACCAGGTCCGCGCCCAACAGGCCCTCGACGATCGCCCGCCGCCACGGCAGCTGCCAGAACAGCTCCACCGGCGGGAACGGGATGTGCAGGAAGAAGCCGATCCGCAGATCCGGCCGCAGTTCCCGCAGCATCTTCGGGACCAGCTGCAGCTGGTAGTCCTGGATCCACACCAGCGCGCCCTGGGCCGCCACCTCGGCGGCCTTCTCCGCGAACCGCCGGTTCACCTTCACATAGGAGTCCCAGTAGCGCCGGTCGTAGACCGGCGGGACGACCACGTCGTGGTACAACGGCCACAGGGTGTTGTTGGAGAACCCCTCGTAGTAGAGCTCGATCTCCTCAGCGGACAGCGGGACCGGGACCAGCTCCAGGCCGTCGTCGGTGAACGGGTCGACCTCCTCGTCGATCGTCCCCGCCCAGCCGACCCAGGCCCCGTCTCTGCCCTGCATCATCGGCATGATCGCGGTCACCAGCCCGCCGGGGCTCCGGCGCCAGGACGCCTCCCCGTCGGGACCTGTCACCCGATCGACCGGAAGTCGGTTCGCGACCACGACGAAATCACTCACAAGATCTACCTACCCCGCTAGAAGTTCCTCGCGCCTCAGTGCCCACAAAGCCGATATCGACACTCCGTGACCTGCACGTGCCCTCTGTTCGGTATTTTCGGTGCATGAGATTGGGCGTACTCGACATCGGCAGCAACACCGTGCACCTTCTGGTCATGGATGCTCACCAAGGAGGCAAACCGCTTCCCGCATACTCACACAAGGTCGAGCTGCGCCTCGCCGAGCACCTGGAGGGCGACAGACTGTCCGAGACCGGCTCCGAACGGCTCCGTTCCTTCGTCGCCGACGCGCTCAGAGTCGCCGAGGACAAGGGCTGCCAGGAACTGCTCGCCTTCGCCACCTCCGCCGTCCGCGAGGCCGTCAACGGGGAGGAGGTCCTGGACCGGATCAAGGCCGACCACCAGATCTCCATCGAGGTACTGCCCGGTTCCGACGAGGCCAGGCTCACCTTCCTGGCCGTACGCCGCTGGTTCGGCTGGTCGTCGGGCCGCCTGCTCGTGCTCGACATCGGCGGTGGCTCCCTCGAGATCGCTACCGGCATCGACGAGGAACCCGACGCCGCCGTCTCGCTCCCGCTCGGCGCGGGCCGCCTCACCCGCGACTGGTTCACCGAGGACCCGCCCCCGGCCGAGGAGGTACGCCTTCTGCGCCGGCACGTTCGCGCCGAGATCGCCCGCCATGTCGGCGCGGTCTCCCGGTTCGGTTCCGCCGACCACGCCGTGGCCACCTCCAAGACCTTCAAGCAGCTCGCCCGCATCGCTGGAGCCGCGCCCTCCAGCGACGGCCCCTACACCAAGCGCGTCATCAGCCACACCGCCGCCACCGAATGGGCCGAACGCCTCGCCGAGCTGTCGGCCGCCGAGCGCCTGGAGATCCCGGGTGTGTCCGCCGGCCGGGCCTCCCAGCTCCTCGCCGGGGCGATCGTCGCCGACGCCACCATGGACCTGTTCGGCCTCCCGGAACTGGAGATCTGCCCCTGGGCGCTGCGGGAGGGCGTCATCCTGCGCCGCCTCGATCTGCTCCCCGGCGAACACCTGGCCGCCCGCTGACCAGGCCAAGATCCACGGCCGCCGAATCGATGTGCGATGACCCCCGCCTCTACGCTAAAGTTGGTCCTGCCCGCGAGGCCTGAGGGAGTTCTCCCGCAGGAAATGCGAGGGTGCTCGGGATGTGGCGAAGCTTGGTTATCGCACTTGACTGGGGGTCAAGGGGCCGGGGGTTCGAATCCCTCCATCCCGACAGTGAACGGACAGAATGGCCCGGAGATCAATTTCTCCGGGCCATTCTGTCGTGTCCGCCCGTTTTCGGTGGCAGATGACGACAGCTGCCGCTCCGGACTTCGCCCGGCAGCGGTTGGTCCTGGCCCGCGGGCGTCCGGTCCGGCGGCATGAAGACTCGCCCCGGCCTGAGCGGAGAATCAGACTGACCGGTCTGTCTACCCCCTGCTAGACTTTAGTAGTCATCAAGTCCAATAAAGTCGCCCCTACCGGCCGGTAGGAAGAAGATCTAGGTTGGTCCCATGAACATCGGTGATGTGGTCGAGGACTTCGAGCTCCTCGACGAGCAGGGTGTCCGGCGGTCGCTGAGCGGCCTGCTCCAGGACGGGCCCGTGGTGCTGTTCTTCTACCCGGCGGCGATGACCGCGGGCTGCACGGCCGAGGCCTGTCACTTCCGTGACGTGGTCGGCGACTTCAAGGCCGTCGGCGCGCAGCCGGTCGGCATCAGCGGCGACACCGTGGACAAGCAGGCGGAGTTCGCCGGCAAGCACTCCTTCGGCTATCCGCTGCTGTCCGACGTCGACGGCACGGTGCGGTCCCAGTTCGGGGTCAAGCGGGGTCTGGCCCTCGCGCCGACCAAACGGGTCACCTATGTGATCGACACCGACCGGAAGGTGCTCGAGGTCGTGAAGAGCGAGATCCGGATGTCGGTGCACGCCGACAAGGCGCTGGAGGCGCTCAAGAAGCGTTGATCTCCTGGATGTCGGGGTCGGGGCCGCTCTGCTGGGTGCTCTGACCCCACGAGGTCAGGTCGCGGAACCTGCCGTCGGGGAGCTGTCGCAGCCGGGCCGCCGCGGCGGCGGGGTCGGCGACGAACCGGTCGGCGTCGAACCTGCGGCTCTCCGGCCCGGTCAGCACGCCGCACGACAGCGAGCCGGGCACCTGGACGATCACGAGCGGGCCGATCTGGGCGAAGGCGTGGTCGGCCTCGCCCAGCTGCGCCGCGAGCCCGTGGAAGGCGTCGGCCTGCGGGGTGTGCCGTGATTCCAGCAGAGCCGCGAAGTCGCGTTGCAGCCGCGGGGAGTTCTTGCCCGCGAGGTAGTACTGGGTGTGCCAGGTCTGCGAGCCCTCCGGCACCTTCATCCGCACCCGCAGGTCCATCGCGTCCAGGAGGTCCTCGTAGGCCTTGGTGAGCACGTCGTGCGAGGCCTCGGTGTCGCCGACGAGCCCGCCCCGGATGGTCGCGGCGGCAGGTTCGTTGTCGTCGGAGCGGAAGTCCGCGACGAGGTCCTCAACGGCGTCGAGCGCCTGGGTGAAGTCGCGGTAGCGCTCGAGGTCGTGGTCGCGTTCGGCGTCGAGTTCCTCGAGCCGGTCGAGGCTGAGGTCGATCTGGGCGCGCAGGAACGCGAGTTCCTCGCGGAGCCCGTCAGCGGCCCTCCCGGTCCGGGCGAGTGTGATCCGGTCGTCGTCGGTGGCGGTGAGCCGGTCCGCCTGGGCGGCGAGGAGGTCGTCGAGCAGGTCGAGCCGGGACGACAGATCCCCGAGGATGCCGTCGTAGGAGTCGAGCCGGGTGGTGAGCTCGGGCAGGATCGCGTCGACCCGGGCGGCGGTGGCGGCGCCTTGCGCGGCGGTCAACTCGAGGGCGGCGGCCTGGGCCGCGAGGGTCTCCCGCAGGGCCTCGAGCTCTGATCCGTCGCGCTTCTTCCGTCCGACCGCCAGGTGCAGTTCTGCTGCTGCGACGATCAGACACGCAACGACCAGGACCAAGGTCATGTGACTCCTCGGGTGTTGTTTCTCTGACGATAAGCCACGCGATGCCCGGCGTGTAACGTCTTTCGGGCACTCAGATCTGTCACCCGCCGGGACGGCTCACCGAGACCCGGCCCCCTCTCGATCACCTTGCGCGCCGGTAGAGGGCGGAGCGCACGCCTCACTGGCCCATGATGACCGGAGAGGGCTCGTCGAACCGGGCGATTGGTCTTACGATGCGGAGATGGAACCGAGGTTCTTCGACGGCCCGCGAGAGTTCCGGGCATGGCTGGACGAACACTACGAAACCGACGCAGAGGTCCTGGTCGCCGGACTGACCAGATCGGAGTCGGTCGACCAGGCGCTGTGCTATGGCTGGGTCGAACGGCCGCAGTCCGGACCGGACGCCGCCGCGCTGCGGTTCGTGCCGCGCGCCGAGCGCGGCGGCTGGGACGCCGACAGCATCGCCAAGGTCGAGAAGCTCGCTGAGGAGGGGCTGATGCGCCCTGCGGGGATCGACGCGGTCAGGGCCGCGCTGACCTGAACCCCTCAGCCCGCTCGAACAGGCCGACAGTGATGGAGTGGAGCAGGTCGCCGACCTCCTTCGGGGCCTTGCCCGCGAAGGCGCGCGCGTGGGTGCCCTCCAGGACGATGCCGAGCTTGAAACAGGCCAGGACCGCGTACCAGTGGATCGCCGACAGGTCCCGGGCGGTGTCGCGCGCGTAGACCTCGACGAGTTCGTCGGTGGTGGCGAGCCCGCCGGCGACGCCGAGAGGTCCGGCGATGGCGGCCGAGTCCTCGTCGGGCCAGGTGGCCAGCAGCCAGCCCAGGTCCAGCAGGGGATCGCCGATGGTGGTCAGTTCCCAGTCGACGATGGCCGCCAGCTCTCCCGAGTCATGCCGGTACATGACGTTGGCTAGGTGATAGTCGCCGTGGATGATCCCCGGCTTGAAGCCCGCCGGCCGGTGCTCGTCCAGCCAGCGGCCCACCGCCTCGACCCCCGGAATCGCCGCCGGCCCCGGCCAGCCCTCATGCTCGCGGTAGCTCTCCAGCTGCGCGCCCCAGCGCGCCACCTGCCGCTCCAGATAGTTATCGGGCTTGCCCAACCCCTCCAGCCCCAGGGCCACATGATCCAGCGCTCCCAGCGAGGCTATCCCCTCGGCCAGGGCCAACCCCATCCGCCGCCGCACCTGCGCCGAGCCCGCATGCAGCGGCTCCAGCCCCGTGGT
>JBDSTJ010000222.1:0-12226 GCA_039928335.1 Streptosporangiaceae bacterium
GTCCGGCGGAGCCACAGGATCCTGATCTCGAGGGCACCCTGACGCGGCTGCGCCGGCTCAGCGGCGGGTCCGACCGTGCAGCGCTGGCGATGACGCTCCGTGAAGGCCATCATCAGCTCGTCACGACCGACAACGATCGGGACGTCGCCAGGGAGTTCCTCCTCCAGGAGCTCTACATCTTGCGGGACAGCTACAACATCGCGGCACTCCCGGTACTCGATCTTCTGGAGGACCTGGTTCCGCCCACCCACCTCCGGTGGGTGTCCATCGCCCGCGAACGCGGCCTCATCCTGCACGCCCATCACTTCTTCGAGGCAGGCGCCCGGTGGAGGAACCGGGCGCACGCCCGCCTGCACGACCCGGCAATACGGTGGGATGGTCCGGAGCATCGCCAGACCGAGGCGGTCAACCTCGCCTATCTGACGCGCTCGCACTCGCTCCACCAGACTCTGCACGCCGGTGTTCTCCCCGGCCCCGACGATGGCGTTCTCACTGAACTGCTGGCTGATCTCGCTGATCTGGTTCCGGAGAGCTCGGCGTGGTTCCGGGAATGGCAGCATCTAGGGCAGCGCCATGCTGTCCAGCGAATGCTCACCACCCGCGCGGTCGAGCGCAGGAACGGGCTACGCGGGGTCTGGGACGACGCGGACCTGGAAATTCTGGACGTCGCGGACAGCCAGGCCGCCGCGCTCGGCATGCCGGCCCGGAGCTTGGCCTGGGCGAACCGGCGGCTCGCCGTCCTGTTGGAGGCAGGCAAGGCCGAGGACTTCCTGATCGCGGCGGAGAGCGCGCGCCCTGCTTTCGAGCGGGACGGGCCGGCCAGTCCGAACCAGATCGCCTCCCTGCGCGTGCTGCTCCTCGCCGCGACCCGGAGGCGCACTCGCGAATGGCGCGTCCGCCGCCTCGACGTCCATGACCTGCTGGTCGCCCTCCCGCCGCACACCGACGACTTCCTCCGCCAGCCGCTGGCTATCCCGCAGCCGTTCTTCGCCCGCGACGTTCCCATTGTGTGATCCGCAGCTTCTGGCAACTTTTCTCGCGCCGGAGCCGCCGTGCGCCGCGCCCGGGGTTTCCTGGTGACCAGGGAGCGCTCCCTTCCCTCACGACGGAAGGGCCAGAAATGATCGATGACAACCGGTATCTGTATGTGCGGCGCGGTCTGTCCGCGACGCTGTGGCGGCTGATCGTCCGCGGTTTGGACGGTCTCGCGTTGCTCGTGACACGCCACTGAGCTAGGAGGAGTCCCGGGCCGAGCGGCTCAGCCGCCGGTCCGGGACTGCGGCCACCGCACGCCGTAGGCGAGACCCGGTCGGAGGTCGGTGAATTCGATCTCTACTTCGCCGAACGGGTCGAGCGGCGCCGGCACCGCGGTGTCGGATTCGATCATGCCGGTGGGCACGCCGGTGATCGGTGTCACCGTGTCCCAGCCGCATTCCGGGCCCAACCGCAGATGCACCCGCAGGTGGTCGCAGCGGCGCTGGGACTGGAAGAGGTACCGGCTACCGAACGGGTGGCCCGCAGGCAGATGCAGGGAGGTGGTCACCCGGTGGCGCGCACCGCTCGGCAGAGGCTTGGGCAGCTGAATCACGGCACGCAGGTAGCCCGGCGCGGGCTCCGTCGTCCTTATGAGACGGCCTCCGGATTCGACCCTGAACTCCGGCGGCTCCGGGCCGTCCGCGATGGTCGTGGACACGATGAACTCGCGCAGCCCGTCCCGGCTGGAGACAACCTCACGCACCTGGCGTACATGGATGCCGGGACCGTCCAACTGGATGAAGGTCATGAGCGACCCGAGATGCCAGCCGCCGGGGTAGTACTCATCGGGTTCCCGGGGGCTCCGCTCGACCGACCGGGCGAATCTCCTCGTCGCCTCCTGCATGCGACGCTGGGCCGTCCGCAGCCCGGTTCTGTCGCTCTTGTTGGTCGAAACGAGCGTCAGCAGCCGTTCGTTCAACAGCCGTTCTGGCGCGTCGTCGGCGGCTCCGATCGAGACGAGCAGCGCCCGGGCGAGATCTTCGGGCAGCCCGGCACATCCGCGCTGGAAGAATCGGGCGAGCTTGCCGCGGATCACCGCGTCGTTCTCGCCGGGATCTATCTCCACGAGGGCTCGCAGCCGCGGCCCGGTACGCTCATCGAGCCCGTCGGCCCGCAGGCCGCGTCCCTGACGAAGCCTTTGAATCTCGTTCATGATCTGATCGTCCAGAGGGCCCACGTCGACCATCTTGCCCGCGATGCCCCGACAACCAGATGGATTCGCACAGGTAACAAGCAGAAGGTCCCTACTACGGCAACCGAAGCTGGTGGCTCACGGTGCCCAGTGACGTCCAATCGCGGCGGTACTTCACCGACACCGACCTGCTGCCGGCCCTCCATGACGCCGGGCTCACCAACCAAGGTGCTCGCGCTCGACTGGAACTGGGACCAGTACGGCTCCTACGCGGCGCCGACCCTGAACGACGCGGGCATCCGGGGGACTCCCCGTTCGGCGGCATCGCCTGGCCCGGCTACGGCGGCGACGCCGGCCAGCAGACTCGAACAGCGCGGTACGTACGCTTTCTCGGCTGGCGTCGAATTGCTGGGAGAGATCTGCCTCGACGAGCCGCTGGTTGGGCGCGAAGTCGTTGACGATCCTGTGTCAGACCTTATCCAGGACGGCGATCATCGCACCGAGGTCTCCGGAGCGGGGGACCGCCCCGGCCTCCGCGGTGGCTCAGGGTGAGCCGGTGGCGGGCTTTTTGCGTTCGTGGCGGGCGATGTGGGTCTCGGCCTGGGTGTTGAGGCGGGCGCCCTGGGGCCAGCCGGTGTAGTGGGTGAGGAACAGGACGATCTCGCGGAGCTCCGCCGGGGTGATCTCCTCGTTGGCGAGGGCGGCCGGAATCTGCAGGTCGAGGACGTCGTTGAGGTTCTGCCCGGCGAGGAGGCCGATCAGCAGGAGCCGCCGGTCGCGCAACGACAGCCCGGGACGGGACCAGATGTCGCCGAAGAGGTGGTCGACGGTGGTGACCATGAAGTCGCCGTGGGCCTCGGCGATGTCGAAGCCGTAGACACGGGACATCATCTCCAGGCCGCGGGCCCGGCGGGGGTCGGGGGTGTCCTGCTCCGTCATGACTGCTCCTCCGGGACGCCCAGGGCCTCGGCCAGCAGGGGCGCGGCCAGGCGGGTGAGGGGCAGGTCGACGCCGAGTTCGGCCGCCATCTCGAAGGCGAGCGCGAGGTCCTTCTCGCCGAGGGCCAAGGCGTGGCGCATCGCGTCGTAGAGCGGGTCGTCGGACTCCATCGGGGCGGTCGTGGGGCGGAGGATGACGGAGCCGGGCCCGCCGCTGACCGAGTCGGAGTGCCGGACGATCCGGCCGAACCTGCGCAGGGAGATGCCGGCGGCCTCGGCGAGGCGCTGAGCCTCGGCGGCCGCGGCGAACCCGGCGTACTGCAGGATGTTGCGGGCGAGCTTGGCCCGGGTCCCGGCTCCGGCCGGGCCGACGTGCAGCACGAGCCCCGACCACGACGAGAACGGTTCCTCGACGCGGGCGAACGCCTCGGCCGAACCGCCGACCATGACCGCCAGGGTTCCGGCGATCGCGCCGAAGACGCTCCCGCTGACGGGCGCGTCCACCACATCGACGCCGAGCGGCCGCGCCCGCTCGGCGAGTTCCTCGGCGGTCCGCGGTGCGATCGTCGAGTGCACGGCCAGCACGGTCCCGGGCCGCAGGGCTTCCCTCATCGCCGCGAACACCGCGTCGACCTGGGCGTCGTCCCGGACCATCACCGAGATCACGTCGGCGGCCGCAGCCACCTCGGCCGGGTCTGCCGCAGCCTTAGCGCCCTTGGCGACCAGGGACTCGACGGCTTCCGGTGACACGTCGTAGACGACCGCCGCCGGGGCGTGTGCCGCCATCGGGCCGCCCATCTGCCCGAGCCCGATGAAGCCGTAGACCGGCCCCTGGACGTCCTGCTCTGCTTCCATGACTTCCCTTCGCCTGTGCCTCCGGTCGGAGGCGGTGCTGTCAGCGGGTGCGCACCCTGGTCGGGAGCCGCGTGGCACGGACGCGAACGGCCGGTCAGCACGAGTTGATACATTATAAAAACAAGCGCTTGGTTGCAAATGCTCACGGCCGGTGGACGGGGCCCCAGCGGAGGGCGTGGGTGCGGCCGCCGTGGATGGTGGAGATCATCAAGGTGCGCCCCGCGACGGCTCTCCCCGACGTCAGAGGAGGTCGAGTGAGCCGAGGTCGCGGATCATCGCGCTGGACCGGCGGGCCATGGTGAGGAACATGGTGTCGCCGCGGTCGGTACGGCTGCCGTACGCGCACCCCAGCACGGTGATCAGCGGGCCCTGGAGCGCTGCGAACCGGTAGTCCTCAAAGCACTCCTCGGCGCTGTAGCCGCTGACCCCGTAGCCGGTGAGGGCCGCGTGGTAGTGGGAGACGAGAACGTGCTCCTCCCGGGCCCGCAGCTCCGGATCGAGCCCGGTGCCGAGGAAGTAGGCGAGGTCACGTACCGGATGTCCGATGCTCAGGGTCTGCCAGTCGACGGCCGTGACGCCCGGGGCCCCCTCCGGCGGGAACATCAGGTTGTCGAGCCGGTAGTCACCGTGGACGAGCCCGAACCGTTCGGGCCGGCCGACGATCCACCGGGCCATCGATTCGGCGACGGCCCGGAGGGTGGCGGCGTCGGCGTCCGGGAGCCGCCCGGTGAAACGGGCGATGAACGTCTCGACGGCCGGGGTGAACACCTCCGCCAGCATCCGGGCGTCCTCGCCGGTCACGGCGGCGAGCCAGGGCAGCTCGAGCAGCTTGGGGTCGCACCAGCGCGGACCGTGCAGCCCGGCGAGGTTCGCGACGGCGTCGGCGGCCTGGGCGGCCGGGCAACCGGCGAGCTGGTCACCCTGGACGGCCGGGGCGGCGTCCTCCAGGAGGATCACGAAGGTGGTGTTGTCCTCGGAGATCGCGCTGTAGTGGCAGCGGGGCGTCCGGACCGCGACGGTGTGCGCGAGATCCCGGTAGAACAGGACCTCGGCCCGGTAGGCGGGACCGAGGAACGCCCGGCCGGCAGGGTCCTCGGCAGCCAGCTTGGCGATGAGGTGGCGCGGAACATCCCCGCCCTCGAGGTCGAGCCGGTAGCAGGCGCCGATCTGCCCGGACCCGACCTTGCGCCAGGTCACGGCGGTGACCTCGGTGCCGAGCGCACTGCTCAGCCAGGAGGGGGTGAGCCCCTCCGGGGTGTCGACCACGGCCGGGTTCATGATCGGCTCCTGCCGGGGTTGAGGTCGGTCCTGGTCCCGAGCCGGCCGGGCCGGACCTTGCGGTAAGCCGTCACGACGGGTTCGAGTTCGGCCGGGGTCGCGCCGTGCAGGATCACACCGTCCGCGCCGGCGTCGAGCTGGTCGACGATCCGGCTCGCGCACCGTTCCGCCGTTCCGGTGGCTGAGGCCGCGAGCCACTGCGGCGGCAGCAGCTCGGTCAGCCGCTCCAGCTGCCCGGTCGTCGCGATGGCGTCGAAGGCGCCGGGGAAACCGGCGACGAACTCGTCGGCGCGGAACCGGGCGAGCACCGCAGGGTCCCAGCCGTTCAGCCTGACGAGCAGGTCGCCGTACCCCTGGAGGTAGGTGGCGAGCCTCCCGGTGAGCTTGCGCAGCCGCTGGTCGGGCTCGATGTGGTCGCCGACCGTGGCCAGAACCGACCAGACCCGGACCGAAGCGGGATCCCGGCCGGCCCGCTCGGCACCCCGGCGCACCGCCTCGACCGACCGGCGCAGGGTGTCGTCGGCGAAGAAGGTGTGCAGGACGACGCCGTCGACGTGCCCGCCGGCGAACTCGAGAGTGCGCTCACCCATCGCGGTCAGCAGGATCGGGATGTCCTCGTTGAAGGAGGCGTCCTGCAGGAGGTAGGGGAAGTCGCCGGCCGGGCCGTGGTGGTCGAGCACCGGTTCGCCGCGCCACAGCGTCCGCAGGATTCCGATCACGTCGGCGAGCTGGGCGCTGGTGACCCGGGCAAGCCCCATCACGTCGAAGAGCATGTCGAATCCGCGCCCGAGACCCAGCGCGAACCGGCCTTCGGTCAGGCGGTGCGCGGTCGTCGCGAACGTCGCGGTGAGCAGGGGGTGGCGGGTGTTGTGGTTGGTGGCCGCGGTGGCGACGCCGATGCGCTCGCTGACCGCGCCCGCCGCCCCGCTGAGCGTCGCGGCCTCCTTGACGTTGAACCGCTCGGACAGGAACACCGAGCCGAGTCCCATCGCCTCCCCGGTCCGGACCTCCCCGAGGAGGTCCCGTGGGGACGCGGAGTGCCCGGCCAGTCCGTAGAAGCCGATCTCCCAGAGATCCTCCATGTGCGGTGCCGATACCGCCGTGCCGCCCGGGTTCACTTGGTCGGGGAGGGGGTGGGCACCGGGGCGGTCAGGGGCTTGCCCTCGAGGTCGGTGTTGGTCTGCACACCGGTCGACTGGAGCTCGGGGATCGCGTTCGCGAGCCACACCCCGTCCTCCTTGAGCAGGCCGAACCGCAGGCTCGCGCCGGCGGAGCTCTGAATGCCCTTGGAGGTGGTGAGCTTGTTGTTCACCACGACGATGACCGAGGCCTTGTTCCCCGAGATGTCGCCGACGTAGACCTGCTCGATCTGGGCGGTCGAGACGTACTTCCCCGTCTCGAAGAGCGTGGTCAGTGTCGCCCAGTTCGGCTTGACGGTGGCCGCAGCCGACCTCGTCATGACGGCGGCCTGCTTCTCCAGGTAGCCCTTGGCGTCGTGGTAGTCGTAGGTGAAGAGCACGCTGACGATCTGCCCCGCGCGCTGGGCGACCTTCTGTCGTACTTCCTGGGTGGAGCGACTGTCGGCATAACCGCGGGCCTGGACGACCGCGAAGGTGCCGACCACGGCGAGCACAAGCGTCAGGACGGCGCTGACGATGGTGAGGATCCTGACCCTGCGGTGAGCCGGTTGCCTCGTCTCGGTCCGCTCCGCGTCGACCTCTGGTTCCGCGTCCTGATCGTCCTCCTTGTCCTCCTCGAGGAGTTCGGCGGTGTCGGCGGTGTCGATGGGGTCGGCGGTCTTGGCGGTCTCGGCGGTACGGGGGCGCGCCGGTCCGCGGGCGGTCTGGGACCGGCGCTTGGCCAGGCGTTCAACCAGGTCGAGCAGGTCGTCCTCGTAGGAGGTCTCGTACTCCTCCTCTTCGGTCTGGTCCTCGGCGGCCGTCTCCTTGCGCGTCTTCGCGGTCATGTCATGCTCCTCGGTTCTTACGGTCGGGGCTGGTCCGGCGGCGGATCCTGAACAGCGGAATCGTGCGGGTCACCACCCGCAGGAGGATCGCGAGCGCGAGCAGCGGGGGTATCCAGACCAGGAGGTCGGTGGCCTCGAAGGCGTCCTTCCCGGCGGCGTTCCGGACCGTGTCCGTCGTCGGCTGAGCCGCCGGGGCCGGAGCGGAACCGGCACCCTGCTTCGGGGTGGTGCCGGCGGCCGGGCCGGCACCGGGCTGTCCGGCGGGTACCGCGATGCCGGGACAGGTGGCGGGGATGGCGCCGACGGTCGGCAGCGGCAGCGGGCTGACGTACTCGGGGGCCGGCTTGGGCTTCTGCAGGGTGATGACGAAGTCGATGTTCAGGTTGGCCTTCCCGTTCACCTTGGGGGAGACCTCGTCAAGGACCTTGATCAGCCCGGGAGCGGTCTGGATCGCGTACTCGTAGGAGTCGAGGGCGGGACCCGACAGCATGGTCGGCAGCGCGGACTTCAGCGAGGCGAGGATGCACCGGTCCGCGGGCGCGGTGGCCGCGAGGATCTTGTTGAACCGGCCGACCAGGTCGGGGGCCCGGTCGCGGAGCTGGGCGATCTGGCCGGTGTGGTTCGCCAGGACGTCGGTGAAGGACGCGAGATCGCCGAGCCCGCTGCCGAGTTCACCCCGGTGCCTGGCCAGGGTGCCACTGATCTGGGTGAGCTGTTCGATGAGCCGGTCGAGCAGGTCGGTGTTCTGGGCAAAGGTCGAGGTGATCTGCTCACTGCTGTCGAGGATCTTGACGAGGGACTCGGAGCGGCCGTTCCAGCCGGCGGCGAGCTCGTGGGTGACGGTGTGCAGATCGTCGGGGTTGAGGCCCTGCACCGCCTTGTTGGCCGCGGCGAACAAGCCCCGGTAGGTGACGGCGACACTGGTGCGGGACAGGGGGATGACCGCGCCGGCCCTGAGTGGTGGCCCACCCCGGGTGCCGGCCGGCAGAGTCAGGTCGACGTAGGGCTCACCGATCGCGGACTTGCGGCCGGCCGCCGCCGTGACGTTGTCGGGGACCTCGGTCCCGCGCTCGAGGTCGAGCACCGCTACGACCTTGTGGTCGCCCAGCCGAACCGTCCGGATCTTTCCGACCTTGACCCCCAGGTAGGCGACGTCGAAATTGGGCTGCAGGCCGGGGGAGGAGGCGAACTCCACGCTGATCTGGTACGGCCGGGTGATCACGTCGAACTTCAGGACGTTGCCCAGCGCCCAGACGGTCATGACGACGCCGAGGAGGGCGAACGCGGCGAGGTTGATCAGGATTCGTCGGGTCATGGCCGGGCCGCCATCATCTTGGTCAGGGCTTCCAGGAGGGTTCCCGAGGCCTTGTCCGCCTGCCCCGTCTCCAGATCGAGGATCGGGTAGAGGAGCAGCTGGCCGTTGTAGACGGCCCTGGGTACCTTCTCCACGAAGTCCTTCATGGTCTGGATCAACGAGCCCAGGTTGGTCTGGTCGCTGGCGAGGGTCCCGAGGACCGGTCCCAGCTGAGTGATCATCGTGCGCAGCGTGCGGGTCCGGCCGACCAGTACCGTGTTGTTGGTGGTCTCGGCCAGGCGGGTGAGCTGGGAGATCGTGTCGAGGAGCTGGTACCGGTCGTCGGACAGGACCTTGGTGGCCTTGGCCAGCTTGCCGGGCAGATCCGCCAGCGCGTCCTTCCCCTCGGCCAGGTCCCGCCCGAGCCGCGCCAGGTCGGTGACCGCGCCGTCGAGCTGCTTGCGCTGGTCGGCGAAGAGAGTCACCAGGGTGTTGACCTGTTTGATCATCTTGGCCAGTTCCGGGCCCTTGCCGGCGAAGGCGGCCGAGCCGGCGTCGACGAGCGTCGCGATGTCGTTGCCGCCCAGCGCGCTCAGCAGCGGCGCCGCCTTGCCCAGCACCTGTTCGAAGGCGGGGACCACGGTCGTCGAGGTGAGGCGGGCGCGATCGGCCAGGAAGGGGCCGGTGTCCAGCCCGGTGGGCGGCGGGGTGAGCGCCACGTAGTTCTCACCGAGCAGGGAGGTGATCGAGAGCTGGGCGGTGGTGCCGACCGGGATGTGCACTCCCTCCTTGAGCGACATGGTGACCTGGGCACGGTAGTCCGCGCCGGATCCGACCACCTTGACCGACGTGATCGTGCCCATCCGCACGTCGGAGACCTGCACGGAGTGCCCGACCACCAGGTTCTGGACGTCGGTGAAGTCCGCGACCAGGGTGAGGCCGCCCTGGGGCGAGCCTGCCGTCTGGTAGGAGCAGCCCGACAGGGTCAGGGCGGCGGCGAGTAGTAGTCCGGCGCATCTGGCCCGGGGAATTCTCATCACTTCTCCCAGGGGCAGTCGGAGTACGGCGCGGGCAGGCAGGGGACGTTGGCGTTGACGGTCGGCTGCTTGAGCGCGGCGGCGAGGTAGGAGCGGTAGATGTTGTTGAGGGCCAGCCGGAGCGTCAGTGCGTGTGACTTGTGGTTGGTGCCGTTGGTGAGCATGTAGCTCAGCGGTGTGAGGGTCTTGAGGAAAGTGCCGAGCTCTTTGGCGTTGCCCTTGACGACCAGGGTGATCTGGGCGATCCGGCCCAGATCCTGGATCAGCTGACCCTGGGAGGCCTTGACGATGACGTCGCCGTGCTTCACCAGGCTCACCAGCGCGAGGATGAACGTCTCGATGCTGTGACGCTCGTCCGCCAGGTCAGAGCTGATCTTGGAGAAGTCGCTGATGAGGGTGCCCAGTGCCTGCTGCTGTCCCTCCACGATGCCGGCGATCTGGTGCAGGTTGCGGGCGACCTCCACCAGCTGCTGGTCCTGGCCGGCGATGGTGGAGGTGAGGTCGGCGCTCTGCTGGAGTGCCGAGTTGAACATCGCGCCGTTGCCCTTGAGCGACACCGCGCCCCGGTGCAGCACCTTGCTGGCGGCGGCGGGGTTGAACGCCTGGAGCAGCGTGGTGAACGCACCCAGCGCCTGGTCGATCTCCACCGGGACCCGGGTGCGGTCGGTCTGCAGCACCGCCCCGTCGGTGAGCCTGGCGTCGCCGGGTTTCCACGGCGGTGCGAAGGCCAGGGTGCGCTCGCCGATCAGGCTCTGCGGCACGATGGCGGCACCGACGTTCGCGGGGAGCGGCACCCTCCGGTCGATGGAGGCCACCACCTTGACCTGCCCGTTCACTGTGGTGACCGAGTCGACCTTGCCGATGGGAACGCCCATGACCAGCACCTTGGACTCGGGATAGAACGCCACCGCCTTGGTGAAGTAGGCCGTGACGCGGTACACCGGGCCGCGCGACCCGCCGAGTGCGGCGGGTAGGAGCGAGCAGCCGCTCAGCACGAACGCGAGCACAGCGGTGAGCGCGACGCACGGCAGGGTCCTGCGCGGCTTCGTCAACTTCCGCCTCCGTTCTGGCCGGGCATGATGATCGGCACGCCGGGATAGGGGTAGTTCGGCGGGAGGTAACTCGGCTGGGGGCCGAACAGCTGGGGTCCCACGGGACCCAGGCTGGCGAGACCGCCCTCGAGCCAGCGGCCGTTCCCGGTGCTCTGGGACAGTTGCTGGAAGGCCGGCCCGAGCCAGGCCATCGCGATGTTCAGCGACGGCAGGTTCGTGCCGCTGAGCGCCTCGGTGACGACGTGCAGGTCGCTGAGCACGGTCTTCAGTTCGCCTTCGTGCTTCGTGATCACCTGGTTGAGGGTGTTCACGACCGCGCTGCCGTTGCCGAGAGCGCCGCGCAGGTCGTCCCGGCGCTTGCGCAGGGTGGCCAGCAGGGTCCGGCCGTAGGTCAGGAGCTGGCTCAGCTGCGTGTTCTTGGCCGCGAGGGTCCCGGTCAGCTTCTTGCTGTTGGCCAGGATCGCCTGGATCTCCGGGGCGCGCTGGTTGAGCGTGGTGCTGAGCTTGTCGAGGTCGTTCAGCATCCGGCTGAGCTGCTCGCGGTCGGGCGGCTTGATCCCGGCGGCCTCGGTGAGGATCTTGTTGACGGAGGCGGTGTCGAGCCTGGTGGCCAGGTCGGTCGCGGAGTCGAGCGACTGGTTGAGCGTGCTGGGGATGCTGGTCCTGGACACCGGGATCTGCCGCCGGGCGGCCGGGACCGACCGCAGGTAGGGACGGGCGACCGGGCCGGACAGTTTGACGAACTGTCCGCCCAGCAGGTTGGCGGCCTCGACGTCGGCATGGGTCTGCGGGCCGAGGTCGATGTCGTCGTCCACCCGCCAGGTGATCACGACGTCGCCCCGGGAGAAGTCGGCGGTGATGCTCTTGACCGTGCCCACGCTGATCCCCGCGACCTGGACGTCGTCCCCGGCCTTGAGGCCGCCGCTGCCGGCGAACCGGCCGCTCACGGTGTAGCCGCCCTGGCCGAGCCCCTGTGCGCCGAAGACATAGGCGAAGACCACCGCGACGGTCAGCAGGAGGGTGCCGACGACCGCGACGACGTAGGGGTTGTGCCCTCGGTAGTCCATCTGGTCACCCGCCCCTGTTGGTCAGGCCGCCCAGGAGCAGCATCGAGGCGAGCCGGGCGAAGGTGGCCTGGTCGGCCGCACTCGTCTTGGCCTGGCCCGAGGAGGCCCCGCCGGCGGCGGGCGGCGGCGGAAGGGTTTCGGTGAACGGGCACTCGGCCGTCACCTTGACGTTGATGCAGATCATCGCGGTCCGGACGAAGTGCCCGCCGGACAGGGCCGAGAGCAGCGCCTGGAGCGCGGACGGCAGGCCCTTGACGATCCCGCCCAGTACCTTGACGTTCTGGTGCGCGATGGCCAGCAGGTCCCGGCTGCTCGTGATGACCTGGCCGAGTTGCTTCTCGTTACCGCTGGTCACCGTGTTGAGGTTGGTGGTGAAGCGGTTGAGCTGGACCAGCGCCGTGGAGAGGGTGCCGTTGCTGGTCGCGAAGGCCTGGGTCAGGGTCTGCAGGTTGTCGATGGTCTGCGCGATCTCCTGATCGCGGTGCCCGACGGTGTCCGACACGGTCGTGTAGTCCTTGATCATCTGATCGATCGTCTCGGTGCGGTCGCCGAAGGTGTTCAGCAGCAGGCCC
>JBDSTJ010000223.1:0-2790 GCA_039928335.1 Streptosporangiaceae bacterium
ACCGGCAGGTCCGGGCACGGTCGGGTCAGGCGGTGCGGCCGAGCAGGGCGGCGCCGAGCAGGCCCGCACGGTCGCCCAGGGCGGCCCGGACGATGCGGACGGGGCGCTGGAAGGTCGCGCGGGCGGCTACCTCGGCGCGGAGCGGGCCCAGCAGGGTCTCGCCGCTCTCGGCGAGGCCGCCGCCGATCACGATCTGGGCGGGCGCGCAGATGCTCATGTACGTCACCAGCGCCGTGGCGAGGGCGTCGACGGCCTCGGCCCAGACGGCCTCGGCGACCGGGTCGCGGGTCTGGACCAGGCGGGCGACCTCGGCGGCGGTGGCCGTGCGGCCGGCCCGTTCGGAGTACCGGCGGGCGATTGCCGAGGCCGAGGCGAGGGTCTCCAGGCAGCCGCGGCCGCCGCAGCCGCAGGGATGGCCGTTGCGCTCGATCTGCATGTGGCCGATCTCACCGCCGTAGCCCGCGCCGCTGAACGGTCGGCCATCCATGATCATCGCTCCGGCGATGCCGGTGCCGAGGGCGACGAACAGCATGTCGAGTTCGCCTTGGCCGGCTCCGAGCACCGACTCGGCGAGCCCGCCGGCCCGGACGTCATGGCCGATCACGACCGGCAGTTCGGTGTGCTGGACGAGGTGGGCGCGCAGCGGGAAGTCGCGCCAGCCGATGTTCGCCGAGGACCGGACCACACCGCTGCCCTCTTCGATGATCCCGGGGATGACCACGCCGGCCCCCGAGGGGAGGTAGCCCCGTTCGCGGGCGCCTTCGGTGAGTTCACGGACGACGCCGACCAGCCGGTCGGTGACCGCGGCCGGCCCCCGTTCCCGGCCCGTGTCGTACATCCGCACCGTGATCACATGTGCGTCGTCGCCGACGAGCCCGGCCTTCATCCGGGTTCCGCCGACGTCGAGCGCGACGACGCACGTGTCCGCCATCAGGCGTCACTCCTAGTTCCGAGGTCCACAGGGCAGGATCACGTCGTCGGGATCACTCGCCTGGGGAATGATGCCTTGTCCTGCTGGTCAGGCGGTAATCGGGGGATGGCGGCCCGTCCGCCGCCCCCGTAATCTTCTCTCCATCATGCTCGAAGCCGATCAAGACCGTCAGCGCTGGCTCGCGGGTCTGGCCGCCCTGGGGTGTCTGGGCGTGGCCGGATTCGCCGCCGCGCGGATCTCCACCGAGCTGACCCGCAGCCCGACCTCGGCTGAGTGGTCGCAGGCCACAGCCCTGGAGCTGGCCGGCCGGTGGCATGCCCGGCCCAGCGGGACGATCTTCCCGGAGCGGCTCGGTTACAGCCCGGAACTCGGCGGCGAGGAGGAGGCGAGCCGGGTCGGCATCGTCGCGGGCACCGACTGCGGCGGCGCGCTCGACGCGGTGCTGCAGAACCTGCTGGTGCCCTACGGCTGCCGGGGGGTGCTGCGGGCGGCCTACCTGGACCAGCCCCAGGGCCTGCTGATCAACGTCGGGCTGGTGGCCTTCGCCGACCCGGACACAGCCGGCCGGGCGCAGAAGGCACTGGACGGCACCAAGGGAAGCCTGCGGGCCGTGGTCTTCCCCGGTTCGGTGGCGGCCAGGTTCACCGACGCGGCCCGGCAAACCACCGTCTTCGGCCGGCGCGGGCCCTACCTGACGGTCACCACGACCGGGTACAGCGACGGACGACCGGCCCGGGGGCAGAAGAAACAGGCGGATCTCTCCGTGATCGCGCCGCAGCTCGCCGAGCAGGTGCTCGACCGGCTGACCGCGCCCGTGAAAGCGGTGTGCGGCGTACCGGAGTACAAATGTTGAGTCGTGCCTCGGGAGGCCTGTGTGTCGGACATCGTTGAGCTGGGCGGCCGTTACCGGCTGGAACGCAAGATCGGCGAGGGCGGGATGGGGCAGGTCTATCTGGGCGTCGACACCCGGCTGGGCCGGAGCGTGGCGGTCAAGGTGCTGCCCAGGTCGGTCGACAGCGACCCCGAGGGCGTGCAGCGCTTCATGCGCGAGGCCCGGCTGGCCGCGACCCTGCAGCACCCCGGCATCACGGTCGTGCACGACATCGACGTGGACAACACCCGCCCGGACGACAAGGTGCTCTACCTGGTGATGGAGCTGCTGGCCGGCGAGGACCTCGGAAAGATCATCGAGCGGGGTGCGGTCCGGCTCGACCTCGCCGTCGACCTGGCCGTCCAGATCGCCGAGGCGCTCTCCGCCGCGCACGCCCAGGGGGTGATCCACCGGGACCTCAAGCCGGCCAACGTGATGGTCGTCGACGGGAACCGGGCCAAGATCTGTGACTTCGGCATCGCCCGGCACGTGTCGTCGGCGACCGGCCTGACCGGCAGCGGCGTGCTCGGCACCCCCGTCTACATGGCCCCCGAGCAGTTCCTCGGCCACCAGATCGACGCCAGGACCGACCTGTACCTGCTCGGCGGCGTCTTCCACGAGATCTTCGGAGGACAGCCGCCGTTCCCCATCGACGAGGGCATCGAGGCCCTGGTCCAGGGCCACCTGAAGCACCGGCCGCGCGGCCCGCAGGCCGGCAACCCGCAGGTGCCCGAGGAGATCCAACGGCTCGTCCTGGACCTGCTGGCCAAGGACCCGCATGACCGGCCGGCCGACGCCAAGGAGGTCGTGCGCAGGTTGAAGGCGATCAGGATGGCGCCGGCACCTCAGGCCCCTTCGGGGCCCGCGCACCGCGCCGATCCCGATGAGGAGTTCGAGAAGCTCAACCGGCGGGCCGCGCGCTACTGCCACGAGGGCCGGTTCGCCGACGCGGCGACCGCCGCCGACCAGGCGGCGCGGGGCCGCCACC
>JBDSTJ010000224.1:0-4015 GCA_039928335.1 Streptosporangiaceae bacterium
CGGCGCGGTGCCACTGGAGTTCCGCATGGCCGGACCTCACCCCGATCAGCAGGCATCTGGCGACCGGCGAGACGGCCGCCCACCTGCGCACCCTGGAGCTGCGTGGCCTCGCCCGGCGCGTCGGCGACACGCTGCCGATCAGCTATTCCGCCTGACGTACTGGAACGCTCCGCGACGGAGGGGAACCTGTGCGGAGTGCGACACATATCACTCCCGGCGTGAGACTCTTGACGAGACCCGAGTCTCATTGTTGGCTGTCCTTACCAAGCAAGCGCATGGTTACCTGCGCTTCGAAGATCTTCGGAGATACCTTTGAGCGACACTCGCCTTGACGGCAAAGTGGCCATCGTCACCGGCGCGGCCCAGGGCCTCGGCCGGGCCGAGGCCCTCGCGCTCGCCGCGCAGGGCGCCCGACTGGTCCTCAATGACCTGCCCGGTGACGCCGTCGAGGAAACAGCCGCGGAGATCCGTTCTCAGGGCGGAGAGGCGGTCGTCCACGCCGGCGACGTCGCCGACTGGGCCAACGGTGAAGGCCTCGTCAAGACGGCCCTGGCCAGTTTCGGCTCGCTCGAGATCCTGGTGAACAACGCGGGCTTCACCCGCGACCGGATGATCTTCAACATGTCCGAGGAGGAGTGGGACTCCGTCGTACGGGTCCACCTCAAGGGTCACTTCGTCACCTCGCGGCACGCCGTCGCCTACTGGCGCGGACTCAGCAAGACCGAGGGCACACCGGTCTACGGCCGGATCGTCAACACCTCCTCCGAGGCGTTCCTGCTCGGCTCCCCCGGCCAGCCCAACTACGCCTCCGCCAAGGGCGGGATCACCTCGCTGACCCTGTCCACCGCCAACGCCGTCGGCCGGATCGGCGTCCGGGTCAACGCGATCTGCCCCCGGGCCCGTACCGCGATGACCTCGGCCGTCTTCGGCCAAGCCCCCGCCGACGGACCCGACCCGCTGTCCCCCGCGGCGGTCTCCCCGCTCGTCGTCTACCTCGCCTCACCGGCCGCCGAGGCGGTCAACGCCCAGGTCTTCGTCGTCTACGGCGGACTGGTCGCGGTCGTCGCGGCCCCGACCATCGCGCACACTGCACGCACCGAAGGCCACTGGACACCCGAGGGCCTCGCCAAGGCCCTCGACGGCAACGTTCCCCAGGGCGGCTTCAGCGCCGCCGCAGCGCTCAACTTCGGCTGAGCACCACCCTTACCCCACCCGGCAGCCCGCTGAGGAGCCTCATGTCCGCGCCCGAGATTCCCAAGATCGACATCATCTCACTCGACCAGTACGAGAAGGACGGCACGCCGCACGAGCAGTGGACCTGGCTGCGCAAGAACGACCCGGTGCACTGGCACTACGACCCGCACGAGGGCGTGGAGGGTTTCTGGGCGGTCACCACGCACGAGGACATCACCTATGTGTCCCGGCACCCCGAGCTGTTCTCCAGCGCCGCCAAGACCTCGATGTTCACCGAGTACAACGACGAAATCCTCGAACAGCAGCAGATGATGATGCTGTTCATGGACCCGCCGACGCACACCCGGCAGCGCTCCTACGTCAACCGCGGCTTCACCCCCCGGATGATCAACCAGCTCCGCGGCCACATCGAGGAGATCACCCACCGGCTGATCGACAACGTCTGCGAGAAGGGCGAGGCCGAGTTCGTCCGGCAGATCGCCGCCCCGCTGCCGCTGGAGACCATCTGCGAGTTCATGGGCGTGCCGGTCGACAAGGCCGACTGGCTGTTCGACAAGTCCAACCAGCTCGTCGGGTTCGACGACCCCGAACTGCAGGACGGTCCCGAGGTGGCGGCCAACGCCGCGATCGAGATCTACATGTTCGCCCAGGAGATCGCCGACCAGCGCCGGGCCGAGCCGCGCGACGACATCGCGACCAAGCTGCTCCAGCCCGACAGCGAGGGCAACCTGCTGACGGACAACGAGTTCAACCTGTTCATCCTGATGCTGACCATCGCCGGCAACGAGACCACCAGGACCGCGACCGCGGGCGGCATCGTGGCCTTCTTCGAAAACCCCGAGCAGTGGAAGCGCCTGGTCGCCAACCCCGAGCTGGTCAGGACCGCCGCCGACGAGATCGTCCGCTGGTCCAGCCCGCTCAACCTGTTCCGCCGCACCGCCACCCAGGACCTCGAGCTGGGCGGCAAGTCCATCAAGGCCGGCGACAAGGTCGTCATGTTCTACCCCTCGGGCAACCGGGACGACACGGTGTTCGCCGACCCGTTCACCTTCGACATCGGCCGCGAGGTCAACCCGCACGTCGGCTTCGGCGCGGGCGGTCCGCACTTCTGCCTCGGCACCCACCTGGCCCGGATGAACCTGACCATCCTGTTCTCCGCGCTGGCCGAGCGCCTGCCCGACCTGGAGCTCAACGGCGACATCCGCCGCCTGCGCAGCAACTTCATCAACGGTTTCAAGGAGATCCCGGTGAAGTTCACCCCGACTCCCAAGCGCTCCTAGCGTTCTGTGGTCACGGGCGTCCCGGCGCTCCGCGGCGCAGTGAGAAAAGCTGACCGCACGGTCTCATATGACCGTGCGGTCAGTTTGCTGGTGGACCTCGGCCAACCCTCGGGTAACTTGGGCAGGCTAAAGTCATCAGTGGTCAATACGTAAGTTTCGGGACTTAGGGGAGTGGTGCGTGAGCAGGGTCTCAAAGGACGGGCCCCTCAGGGTGGCCCTGCTCTCCTACCGGAGCAAGCCGCACTGTGGTGGCCAGGGCGTTTATCTCCGCCACCTCAGCCGGGAACTCGCCGACCTGGGACACACCGTCGAGGTGTTCTCCGGTCAGCCCTACCCCGTCCTGGACCGGGCGGAGATCACGCTCACCAAGGTCCCCAGCCTCGACCTCTACAACGACGACGACCCGTTCCGCACCCCGAAGCTCCGCGAGTTCCGGGACTGGATCGACGTGCTGGAGTTCGCGGTCATGAAGACCGGCGGGTTCCCCGAGCCGATGACCTTCAGCTTCCGGGTGCTGCGCGAGCTCAAGAAGCGCGGACGCGACTTCGACCTCGCCCACGACAACCAGGTGCTCGGCTACGGCAACCTCGGAATCCACAAGGTCATGCCGATCGTCACGAGCATCCACCACCCGATCAGTGTGGACCGCCGGATCGAGATCGAGGCCGCCAAGGGCCTCAAGCAGCACTTCGGCAAGCGCCGCTGGTACGGCTTCGTCCGGATGCAGGCCCTGGTCGCCCACCGGATCGGCCGGGTCCTGACCGTGTCGGGCTCCTCCAAGACCGACATCGTCCGCGACTTCAGGACGCCCGCCGACCAGGTCCACGTGCTGCCGCTCGGCGTCGACACCGCGATCTTCCACCCGCGCGGCCCGCGCACCCGCGGCCGGATCGTCGCGATGGCCAGCGCCGACTCCCCGCTCAAGGGTGTCGACGTACTGCTGCGCGCGGTCGCCAAGGTCGCCACCGAACGCGACGTGCACCTGATCATCGTCAGCAAGCCCAAGAAGAACGGCCCGACCGAGAAGCTCGTGAAGGAACTCGCCCTCACCGACCGGGTGTCCTTCGTCAGCGGCATCTCCGACGACGAACTGGGCGAACTGATGGCCACCGCCGAGATCGCCTGCGTGCCCTCCCGGTATGAGGGCTTCTCCCTCCCCGCCGTCGAGCACATGGCGTCGGGCACCCCGCTCATCGCCAGCCGGGCCGGCGCTCTGCCCGAAGTCGTCGGCGACGCCGCGATCCTGGTCGAGCCCGGCGACGCCGAAGAGCTCGCCGCCGCCCTCCGCCGCCTCCACGACAACGCCGAAGAGCGCGAAAGAGTGGGCCAGGCCGGCTACCGCCGGGTCCAGGAGCGCTTCACCTGGAAAGCGGTCGCCATCGCGACGGTCGAGCACTACCGCAAGGAGGTGCTCGACCATCAGGTGTCGGCACCCGACGCTCCGGCGAGCACCTAGCCGGCACACCCCCAATACTCCAGCGGCCGCCGTGGTCGGGCTGGGACAACCCAACGATTCCAGCGACCGCCCTGGTCTCGCTGGA
>JBDSTJ010000225.1:0-7861 GCA_039928335.1 Streptosporangiaceae bacterium
GTAGCGCCTCCAGAACCCGATCGCCGCAGCCGAGTATCTTCTGCTCGGCGGGCAGGATATGCGGTACTGATGTACCGAGGTTACCAATCCGCCATCCGGGATTAATGGACAGTAGATAAGAAGAGCCCGGCAACGTCCCCACTGCCCGACGTCAGGAGCTGGGCTTCCGCGCGGACGGTCCGAGCTGCGAGATCATCCTCGACGAGATCGGCCTCCGGATCCGTGTCGGGCACGCGTGCGCATCGCCTTGCCGGTCAGCGCGAGGGGTGGAAAAGGCGGGCGGGGGCCAGCGCGAGGATGGCGATCGCTGTTGCGATGCCGAGGAGGGCGCTGGGTGGGACGAGCTGGAAAGCGAAAAGAACGGCCCAGCAGAGGGTGAGGGGGATGACGTTCATGCTTTCTTCTCCTTGATGGTGCCGGCTATGTCCATGACGGGATCTGTCGCTTTGGCCTTCGAGAGGTCCGCGATGAAGACCGTGCGGGCAGCTGTGGCGTGGGTGAGGTCGTGCTGCCGGGCCCAGGCATCGAGAGAGTAGAAAGCGGCGATCGTGTGGGTGGGGCCCATTTCGGCTTTGGTGAGTCGGATATAGGCCTCCTGGTGGGCGGGTTCGCGGCGTAGCACCAGGTCGGGGAAGCGGGAAGCGATCTCCTCGGCCTGACCGGGTGGCACGGGGCGGCAGAACTCGACTGGACCGTCGCTGTCGTCGTCCACGGCCCCGTAGTAGATGAGAAACGGTGCTCCCTCGATGCCCGGGAGGGCCGGTACTGTCCCGTCGCCGATGCGCAGGACCAGTTCGGTGGCGAAGGGGCCCAGTTGGTCGGCTGTCAGGTGCCGTTGGATGCTGAGCAGCGTCCGCTCGGGTATGTGCCTGACCTGGACGCCTTCCATGGACGACTCTCTTCCGTGGAGTGTGTCGATGAGGAAGGTCGCCAGGTCCCGGCGGTGTGCGGTCTCGATCTCGGTCCTAGCCCAGTAGGCGGTGATGGCTGTGGCGACCTCGTTCGCGGGCAGCCGATGGATCTCTTTGATCTCGGCCAGGGGAATGCCGAGTCTTCGCAGCCAGGCCACCAACCGCGCGTGCGCGAGCTGGGAGTCCTCGTAGTACCGGTAGCCCGACGAGGGGTCGGTCCTGGCCGGTTTGAGCAGGTCCAGCTCGTCGTAGAGGCGCAGCGCCTTGGGCGACAGCCGCGCGGCCCGAGCGAACTCCCCAATGGTCAACATGCCTTCGATGATGGGCCTTACCCCAAGGGCAAGGTCAAGCGGGCCTGCTCTGCGACGGCAGTGCGGTCGGCCCGGGAGACACCGGTGGCGGGGCGACGAGGGCCCGGGGCGTCGGGGAGGTCGAGCAGCAGCTTCCGGTCAGGTCGCCGTGTGTCCGTCGAGTGTCTCGCGCAGAATGTCGGCGTGCCCGGCGTGCTGGGAGGTCTCGGCGATGAGGTGCATCAGCACCCGGCGTACGCTGCGGACCGCTCCCGGCTCGTGCCAGGGTGCCACCGGCAGCGGGTGCGTCGCTGACAGGTCGGGAGCGGCGGTGAAGATCACCTCGGTGCGGACGGCGACCTGCTCATAGCGTGCGATGACCCCGGCCAGGGTCTCGCCGGGCAACATCTGGAAGTTGTTCTGGTGGTCGATCACCCATTGCGGGTATTCGGTCGCGGTACCGGCCTCCAGGTCTGCCCAGGTGAGGCCTTCGGGCAGGTCGTAGTTCATCGCCGACGGTCCGTCGGTCACGAACCGCAGCCACCCTTCCTCGATGGCCGCCACGTGCTTGATCAGGCCGCCCAGGGACAGCGCGCTGACGGTCGGGCGCTCGCCGACCTGCTCGTCGGTCAGCCCGCGGGTGGTGCCGATCAGGGCCGATCGCGCGGCCGCGAGCGCGTCGAGCAGCTCGGTCCGCTCGGCGTCGATGGTCGAGGAGAGATTGATGATCGCGTTGTCTGTCATAGGACAACAGTCGCAGGCGAAGCGGACAGGGTGTGTCCGCTTCTCCTGGCAGGATGGTCATCATGATGAAGACCTCGGCGCGGCTGCTCTCGCTGCTCTCGCTGCTGCAGACGCGCCGGGACTGGCCGGGGGCGGTGCTGGCCGAGCGGCTGGACGTCAGCCCGCGCACGGTACGCCGCGACGTCGACCGGCTGCGCGAGCTCGGCTACCCCATCCTGGCCGCCAAGGGCCCCGACGGGGGTTACCGGCTGGGTGCCGGCACCGAACTGCCTCCGCTGTTGTTCGACGACGACCAGGCCATCGCGCTCGCTGTCGCACTCCAGATCGCCACCACCACCGGCGCCGGCATCGAGGAGGCCGCATTGCGCGCACTCAACACCGTCCGGCAGGTCATGCCCGCACGGCTGCGCCACCGCATCGACACCTTCCACGTCACCACCGTCGAACGGCCCGCGAACCGGCCGAACCCCCAGGTGGACAGCAACGTGCTCGTGGCTCTGAGCACCGCCGTTCACGCCCGGGAGGAACTGCGCTTCGCCTACGCCGCCTACGCCGCGACCCAAGCGCGCCGGGCGGAGCCCCACCATCTCCTCACCTGGGGCGGACGCTGGTACCTCCTCGCCTGGGACCTCGACCGCCGGGACTGGCGCACCTTCCGCGCCGACCGGATCACCCCGCGCGTCCCCACCGGGCCCCGCTTCACCCCGCGCGAAGTGCCCGGCGGGAATGTGGCCGCCTTCGTGATCAGCAGATTCCTGGGCACCGACGGCTGGCCCTGCCGCGGTGAGGTGATCCTCGACCTGCCCGCCGAAGCCGTCGGCTGCTACCTCCGGGAGGGAATCGTCGAGGAGCTCGGCCCGGACCGCTGCCGGCTCGTCCTGGTCTCGTGGTCGTGGCCCGGCATGGCCGCCGCCATCGGCAGGTTCGACGCCGACATCGAGGTCGTCGGGCCGGCCGAGCTCAGAGCCGCGTTCGCGCGCCTGGCCCGCCGCTACGCCGCCGCCGCGACCGGTGGGCCCGACATCAGCGCGTGACGGACGAGGGTTCTTCCCGAGTCACCGGGTCAGCGCACCTTCACGCCGAAATAGCCCTTGGCGAGACCGGCCTTGTAGGCCTTGATCCCGGACGGGGGCCCTTCGAGGCGGAAGTCGCCGTCGCTCTCGTTGGGACGCTTGTCCTGGTTGAACCAGATGAAGCCGATGACGTTGGGGTAGCCGCTGACGCCGGCGAGGAAGTCCCTGACGTACTGGGACCGCTTCGCCACCGGGCTCACCGCGATCTCGGGGATCAGAATGGGCTTCTTGGTCAGCTTGCCGACCTGGGTGAAGGTCGGCTTGAAGATCGAGTCGAACGTCCGCCGCTTGCTCTTGGTCCGGTAGTAGCCGACGACCCCGACCCAGTCGATGGCGGCGTTGCCGGGGAAGAAGGACTTGAGGTACACCTTGGGCCGGGAGCCGACCTCGTTGGGCTGCCACATCCAGATCGCGTTGGTGGCCTTCTTCGCGACGAAGATCTTGTGGATCCGCTTCCAGGCGGCCACGAAGTCCTTCGGCCTGTTGAGGTAGTCGCAGCCGTTCTCGATGGCCGGGTTGGTGTCGCGTTTTCCGCTGGCGCAGTAGCCCCACGGGTACCACTCGCCGTTGAACTCGTGCGCGAAGCTGAAGACCACCGGCGACTTCGCCGCCCGGATCGAGGCCGCCAGGGTGCTGATGTAGGCGTCCGACCTGCCTGCCGCGATCGACTTGAGGGTGGCGTGGCCGTTGTAGTCCCGAGGCCAGACCTCCATCTCCAGTTGGGGCAGTTCGCCTGCCGCCCAGATGCTCCTGGTCCAGGCCTGGTCGAAGTTGTCGCCCCAGTTGGCGAAGCTCTTGACGATGTTGGGCTTGCGGCCGACGAGCTTTCCGAACCGCTTGGCCCCGGCGAGCGAACCCGCGTCGGGGTACTGCGTGTAGACGCCGGTGTAGTCGCGCCTGGGGTACAGCAGCCGGTTGACGTTGGTCACGCCGGGGGCGTTGTAACGCTTGAACTTCTTCGGCATCGGGCTGTTGTAGCGCGGTTTCTTCACCGCCGCCTGTGCGGGCGTCGCGGGCAGCGAGGTGAGGACCAGCGCGGTGGAGGCGAGCGCGCCAATGATCCGGAGGTGCTTCATGAGGGCCTTCCCGACGGGCAAGGTCAGAGGTTATCCGACATTCGCCCGGGAGGGCAGAGCGGATTCGCATGGGTTCGACGGGGATCTCCCAAAGCCAACAAAACGCGCCGATCGCCTGCTGTTCGGCGACCGTGGGGTTACGCTCGGAGTGCACCCGGACACACCCAGGAGGTGCAGCCGTGACGGGACGCGCTGGCGGCAATCTGCCCGCCGAGATCTCCAGCTTCGTCGGCAGGGGCGGCGAGATCGCCGAGATCGCCACGCTGGTCCGTACGACCAGGCTGGTGACCGTGACCGGGGTGGGCGGAGTCGGGAAGACCCGCACCGCGCTCCGGTCCGCCGCCGCAGTCCATGCGGACTTCCCCGACGGGGTGTGGCTGGTCGAGCTGTCCGGGCTGATGGACGACACCCTGATCGCGCACACCGTCGCCGACACTCTCGGCCTTCAGGACCAGACCCTGCGCTCGCAGGTCGACGTACTCGCCGACTACCTCGTCGGCCGGCGGCTGCTCCTGATCCTCGACACCTGCGAGCATCTCTCCGACACCTGCGCGGTGCTCGCCGAGGTGCTGCTGGCCGCGGCCCCCGGGCTGCACGTCCTGGCGACCAGCCGCCGGTCCCTGGGGACGACCGGCGAGCGGCTGTACGCCGTCCGGCCGCTGCCCGTGCCCAGCGAAGGTCCCGCCGCCTGGCCCAACGACTCGATCCGGCTGTTCACCGACCGGGCCAGGGCCGTTGACCCGGACTTCACCCTCACCTCGGACAAGCTGGAGCCGATCGCGCAACTGTGCCGGCGGCTCGACGGGATCCCGCTCGCTCTCGAACTCGCGGCGGTGTGGCTGCGGACACTCACCCCCGAACAGATCACCGACCGCCTCACCGACCGGTTCAAGCTGCTGTCCGAAGGCGATCTCGTCTCCGGCCGACACGAGACGCTGCGCACCACGATCGGCTGGAGCCACGAGCTGTGCAGCCCGGCCGAACGGCTGCTCTGGGCGCGGATCTCGGTGTTCCCCGGTTCGTTCGACGCGGTCTCGGCCGCGCAGGTCTGCGGAGACGAGCGGCTGCCCGCCGCGTACGTCCCCGCACTGATCGAGGGCTTGGTCGACAAGTCGATCCTGCAGCGCGACCGGGGCGGCCGGTTCCGGCTCCTGGACACCCTGCGGGAGTACGGCGAGGAATGGCTGATCGCCCTGGAGGAACTCGACCTGCACCGGCGCAGGCACCGGGACCACTATCTCCGGATCGCCCGCGATTACGAGAAGGCCTGGTGCGGGCCCGACCAGGTCCGCAAGTACAACGACATGAAGCGCGAGCAGCCCAACCTGAGGACGGCGCTCGAGTTCTGCCTGGCTGACTCACGCGAGTACCTGACCGGGCTGCGGATGCTCGGCGCGCTCTACCTGTTCTGGGCCTCCGGCGGCATCATCCGGGAGGGACGGCAGTACTTCGACCGGCTGATGTCCACCGGCCCCGCCCCCGGACCGGAGCTGACCAAGGTGCTGTGGAGCTGCGCCCGGCTGGCGACCATCCAGGGCGACCTCGACACCGCCGACAGCCTGCTGCGGGAATGCCACCCGTACGCCGTGGCGCAACGCGACCTCGTCGCCCAGGGCAACATCGTCTACCTCGCCGGTGCCATCGCGATGCTCCGCGGCGACCACGCCGGGGCGATTCCGTTGCTGGAGGAGTCCGCGCGGGTCAACCGCGACGGCGGCGACCCCTGCATCGTACTGATCATGACCCTGGCCGTGCACGCCATGGTCAGGGTCCTGCTCGGCGAGACCGAACGTTCCATTGAGCTGTCCGAGGAGTGCCAGGCCGTCGCCCGTTCCTACGGCGAACGCTGGGCCGGGGCCTTCGGTGACTACACCCGCGCGCTGGCCGAAATGCGCCGCGGCAACGTCCCCGCGGCGATCGAGCACGCCCGCACCGCTCTGCGCTTCAAGTCCCAGCTCAATGACTCCTTCGGCTGCGCGCTCGCCCTCGATCTGCTGGCCGTGGCTTCGGCCGCGGACGGCGAACCGGACCGCGCCGCCCGGCTGCTCGGCTTCGCCGGCCATGTCTGGCATTCCTTCGGGCTCCCCCAGATCGGCTCCCCCGACCTCGCCGCCGCCCGCAGGCACTGCGAACAGCAGGCCCGCGACGCTCTCGGCGACGGGCCCTACGGCCTGGCCTTCCAGGAGGGCTGGGAGTTCACCCTCGACGCGGGATTCGAGTACGCGATCGGCTAGGTAGGGGCAGGGGTCGGCCTCGCCAGGCACACAGGGCATCCACTAATCTCTGCGTTTACGACAAATATGAAAAACATTTACATTCCCGAAGCACTTGTACATCTGACCGCAGAGGTGATGATGAACCGGCCAGAACTCGACGAGCGGCATCCGGTGATCCGAGCGCGCCGGGTCGACTTCGACTGGGAGAAGACCCCGCTGCACTGGATCCCGAACGACCCCGTCGCGACCCACTTGGTCAACTGCTTCCATCTGATGCTCCCGACCGGCGAGAAGTGGTTCGTCCAGTGCGTCGTCGACGCCCTACCGGAGATCAAGGACGAGAAGCTCCGCGAGGAGGTCAAGGGCTTCATCGGCCAGGAGACCGTGCACGCGCGAGCCCACCAGGGTGTGCTCGAGGACCTGCTCGAGGCGCACGGCATCGACCACCGGGTCCTCACCCGCGGCACCCAGGAACGCATCGACCGCCGCGAGGAACAGCGCAGGGGCTGGTCGAAGAAGTTCCGGCGCCGCTTCCTCATGTTCGAGCTGGCCTACGTCGCCGCCGCCGAGCACTACACGGCCGTCCTGGGCCGCTGGATCCTCGAGGACCGCACCTGGGAACGGATCGGTGTCGACCCGACCATGCTCGACATGCTCCGCTGGCACGGCGCGGAGGAGATCGAACACCGATCGGTCGTCTTCGACGTGTACGAGCGGCTCGGTGGCTCCTACCGCATGCGCGCCACGGCGTTCGTCCTGAGCCTCGTGCTGATCGCCTATGGTTTCTGGCCCGGCACGATGGAACTGCTCCGCCAGGACCCCACGATCAAGGGAAAGGTCACCTTCCGCAAGGTCTTCCTGGGTTACCGGCGCTCGGTCCGCAAGGGCCATCTTCCCAACTTCATCCCCATCCTCATCGCCGAGTCCAAGGTCTATCTCAAACGCACCCATCATCCATCCCAGATGGGCTCGACCCAGGCCGCGCTCGACTATCTGGCCATTTCCCCCGCGGCTCAGACGGCCGCCCCGGTCACATAGGAAGTCGGCAACCTCAAAAAGGTCAGTGCCGGCACCCCCGCGGGGTGCCGGCACTGACGCGGGTTTCAGTGGCCGCGGCGAAGGCCGGCGACCAGCCCGACACCCACAGCGGCGAGGCCGACCTGGAAGACCAGCTCGATCCAGTCGATGCCGTCGGTGGTGGCGACCCCCACGGACTGGGCGATGGCCGTGCCGACGAGGGCCGCGACGATGCCGACGCCCACGGTCAGCAGAACACCGATCGACTGACGACCCGGCAGGACGAGCCGACCGAGCGCACCGATGATGGCGCCGATAACGATGGCGGTGATGATTCCTACGGCGGTCATGAGTACCGGCTTCCGGTAGACGGTTCTGGCGTGCAGCCGTCAGTTGCCCGGGTTTTGCGGGTTATCACCTGTGACTTTCTCGGGAAGTGCCGGAAGGGTGAACACGATGCGGGTTCCGGGGCTCTGATCAGGGTCGACCGCGATGGCACCGCCGTGGAACTCGACGATTTTCTTGCACATCGCC
>JBDSTJ010000226.1:0-9305 GCA_039928335.1 Streptosporangiaceae bacterium
AGGTTGGGAGCGCCTTGGCCCAGGGCCTTCTCCAGGACCTGCTGGGCGTGGTGCGATTCGGCGCCGCGCTTCTCGTAGCCGCCCGCGGTGATCCTGTCCATGATCCCGGACGCGAGCGCCCCGCAGAACATGGCCAGGATCAGCACGCTGAGCAGGACGGTCTTCGGCCTGCCGATCGTGGTCTTCGCTAGCCTGGTGAGCATTCTTCCTGCTTTCGGATTGGTCGGACTCTCCGTAGCCCTCAGTGGAACTTTCGTGATGTCAGGGCCACCACAGGGCGAGCACAGAGGTGTGTCAGGTTTCGGTCGGAATCAGGGGTTCAGGTCCACAGGCCGCTGCCGAAGGTCTGGGACGAGCCGAGCAGCTGCTCGCGCAGCTCGAACCGGCGGACCTTCCAGGTGGCGGTGCGGGGGAAGTCGTCCCAGTCGACGATGATCGGCTCCTCCAGCTTGGGGAGGCCTTCGCCGGCCTGCCGCCAGACCTCGGGGTCGAGCGTCCCGTCCTGGGTGCTGATCACCGGGACCGGTTTGCGGCCGGGAGCTCCCAGCACGATCACCTCGGTCGAGGTGGGGAGCCGCTCCAGCAGCAGGCTCTCCAGCTCGATCCCGCTCATCCCGGGGATGATGTCGACCTCGCGGTCCAGGATCCGGACCCCGCCGGTGCGGCTGACGACGCCGATGTCGCCGGTGTTCCACCAGCCGTCCCAGATCTTCTCCTGGTGGCGGTCGTCCTCACCGAGGTAGGTGAGGCAGCGTCCCTTGGTCTTCACCATGACGATGCCCTCACGGCCGCGCGGGAGATCTGCCCGGGTTTCGGGGTCGACGGCCTTGACCCGCACCAGAAAAGGGAAGGGGCGGCCGACGTTGCTGGTGATCGAGTGGTCTCGGCCCTCGGCCTTCTGCATCTGGCGCCGGGTGTAGATGCCGGGACTGACCGGGCCCACCTCGCTCTGACCCCAGACCTGCACCCACAGCGGCGAGCGGTGCTCGGAGGCGTTGAGGAAGGTCCGCACGGTGCGCGGATGCACCGCGTCGAAGGTGTTGAAGTAGGTCCGGATCCGGCTGAACAGCTTCGGGTGGGAGCGCGTGAGGCCCTCCCAGCGCTGGAAGATGTTCGGGCAGGCCTCCAGCGTGGTCGGCGGGTGCTCGCCCAGGACGGACACGACGCTGTCCGGCTCCGAGCCCGACAGGATGACGACCTCGGCCGGCGGCCGGGCCAGCTGGGCGGCGGCCCAGGTGATGGCCCTGCCGTGCACGAAGGAGATGCACGAACCGACCACGTCGTCCTTGTGGATCGACAGGCGGGGCAGCGGCAGCGTCTCCAGCTTGGCGAGAACGCCGAGCAGGGTGTTGGGCGAGTGCACCACCAGCTTGGGGACCCCGGTGGTGCCGGAGGTATGGGTACAGATCATCGGCTCGTCGTCGCCGCACGGGCTCGCCGCGGGGATCGCCGGGTCGTCGAGGTTGGGGAACGTCAGCACGCCGGCGTGCTCCGCGCCCTCGCCGGCCGCGATGATCGTGCAGTCGGGTCCGACCAGGGACACCCCGGCCTCGGCGGCCGCGGTGAGGGTGCTCGGTCCCGCGACCAGGACGCGGGGCTGAAGCCGGCCCATCATCGTGGCGAGGTGCTCGGGTCGGATCGTGTTGGAGATCATCGCGCCGACCGCGCCGAGACGGGCGGCGGCGGCGGCCAGCAGGACGGTGTCGAAGTGGTTGTCCTTGACGATCGCCATTTTGTCGCCCTTGCGCAGCCCGGCCTGGTGCAGCGAGGCCGACAGGCGGGCGACCAGAGTGGCGAGGTCGGCGGGGGTGTACCGGCGGCCGGCGGTGGGCGCCACGTCGAAGGGACGGTCCAGGTGGAAGAGAGGGTGGCTGGATGCGGCGAAGTGCTCGAAGACGAGCCCGATGTTCTTGGTGCGTTTCATTGGTCTGCTCCGTACGGTTCAGGCGAGCGGTTTGCGCCCGTAGGTGGAGATGAGAACCTGGCTGAGCCAGCGGTTGGCGGGGTCGGCCATCTCGCCGAGCGCCTCGTCGATGCGCCTCTCATCGAGCAGACCCTCCTGGAGGATCCTGGTGCGCATGAATTCGAGCCACAGCTGGTAGTGCCGGGCCTGGGGGGACCCGCCGTGCACCATGACCACCCGGCCTTCGGCCGACACCTCGGTCAACTCGCTGGCCAGCACGATGGAGAGGTCGAAGTGGCCGCCGCGCGGCTCGTGTCCGGCCCGGCGCATGATCCCGTAGCCCGCCGCACGGATGTCGGCGAGGAAACGCTCGGAGGTGCTGCTGCGGAACAACGGCAGCGAGTCGGTGTCCTCAAGGAAGAGCAGACCGCCGGGCCGCACCGCCCGGATCAGCCGCGCGATCGCGGCCTCCTTGTCGGGCAGGTGCTGGATCAGCATCCGGGCGTGCACCAGGTCGAACTGCTCAGCGGGGAAATCGGTCGTGCGCAGGTCGTGCTGGGTCACCTCGACGCCGCGGGCGGCCAGCCCGGTCAGCCGGTCGGTCTCCAGGTCGGCGACGACCACCCGGCCGGCCGGGCCGACCCGGTCGGCCAGCCAGCCGGCGGCGCCGCCGTGGCCCGCGCCCACCTCCAGGCACGACCAGCCCTCGGCGACGCCGATCCGGTCGAACCGTTCGAACGTGCCCGGGTCCCAGAGCGCCTCGTTGGTGATCAGACGTTCGGTCTCCTGGTCCCAGGTCGGATCGAACACGTAGTCCTGGGTGCTCGGCAGAACAGTCATGGCAGGGTCCCTTTCACTCGAAGAAGCCACAGATCGAATCGGCGATGAACTCGACGTCCCGGTCGCGCAGGTGCGGCCAGATCGGGATCGCGAGGTTCTGCTTGCTGGCCCGTTCCGCGTCCGGCCAGGTCACGCCCTCGGGCGCGAAGCTGCTGAACGCGGGCTGCAGCGGGAGCGGAACCGGATAGTAGATATGACTTCCGATGCCGAGTTCGGTGAGATAGGCACGCAGGTCCTCGCGCCGCTCGACGAGCAGCGAGTAGACGTAGTAGCAGCGGCCGTTCCGCCCGGTCGGGGGCGCCAGGACACCCCTGCCGCGCAGCGGGAGGAACCGGTCACCGTAGTAGTCGGCGATCTGCGCCCGCCGCTCCAGCCGGTCGGGGAAACCCGGCAGCCGTTGCAGCTGGAATGACGCGATCACCTCGTCGAACCGGCTGTTCTCACCGATCCGGTGGTGCAGGAACCGGTTGACGCCGTCCTGGCCGTGGTTGCGCAGCTGCCGCACGCGGGTGGCGAGGCCGTCGTCGTCGGTGAGGACCACGCCGCCCTCACCGGCCGTGCCGAACGCCTTGACCTGGAAGAAGGAGAAGACGCCGAGGTCGCCGAAGCGTCCTGCGGGCACCCCGTCGAGCTCCGCGCCCTGGGCGACCGCGGCGTCCTCGATGACCCTGATGCCGTAGGACTTCGCCAGTTGGACCAGGGGCGGCATGTCCGCCATGATCGAGAAGAGGTGGGCCGGCATGATCGCCTTGGTGCGCGAGGTGATCAGCGGCTCGACGGTGCCGACATCCAGCACCATCCGCCACGGGTCGACGTCGGCGAAGACCGGGGTGGCCCCGGTGTTGGCCACGCTGCTGGCCACCGGCTGGCAGCAGAACGCCGGGACGATGACCTCGTCACCGGGCCCGATGCCGAGTGCGGCCACCGACAGGTTGAGACCGCCGGTGCCGCTGCCGCAGGCGATGACGTGCCGGGCCCCGGTCATCTCGGCGAGCGCCTGCTCGAGCTCGGCGGTGCGCCGGCCGAGAATGAACCGCTGGTCGGGATCGGTCCCGACCTCGAACAGGCTCTCCAGCAGGGTCTCCCGGTCGTCCTCGAACAGGTCCGGTGGAAAGAACGGCAGGGTCGTCATGACTTCCTCCCCGAGTAGAAGGCGCGCACGGCCTGGCAGACGACCTCGACCTGGGCGAGGCTCAGGTCGGGATAGAGCGGAAGGGCCACCGTCCGCTGCGAGGCGGCCTCGGCGTTCGGGAAGTCGCCGGGCCCGTGGCCGAGATCGGCGAAGCACGGCTGCAGGTGCAGCGCCCTCGGGTAGTAGGTCTCGGTGCCGATGCCGCGCTCGCCGAGGAACCGCACGAGCTCGTCCCGGTCCTCGGTCTCGATCAGGTAGACGTAGAAGACCGGGTCGGCCTCGGCCGCGCGGGGCACCACGGTCGGCAGCCGGAGGATGCCGGGCTGACCCTGGAGCCTTTCGGTGTAGGCGGCGGCGAGCTCGGCCCGCCGGGCGATGTCGGCGTCCAGCCGGGTCAGCTTGGCCAGCAGGACGGCCGCCTGGAGGTCGTCCATCTTGCTGTTGGTGCCGGAGATCCCGGACAGGTTGGAGATCCCGGCGATGTGGTCGATCGTCTTGCCCATCCGGCCGTGGTGCCGCAGGGTGCCGGCGAGCTCGCCGATCCGGTCGTCGTCGGTGAGGATCATCCCGGCGTCGCCGAGCGCGCCCAGGGTCTTGGTCGGGAAGAACGACAGGACGCCGCCCCGGCCGACCAGGCCCGAGTGCACGCCGTTCCAGCGCATCCCGATGCCCTCGGCGCTGTCCTCCAACACCTGGAGTACGTGGTCGGCGGCGATCTCGCGGAGGGCGTCCATGTCGGCCATCTGGCAGAACAGGTGCACCGGCATGATCGCCTTGGTGCGCGAGGTGATCGCCTTGCGCACCGAGTCGGGGTCGAGCGCGTAGGTCTGCGGGTCGATGTCGGCGAAGACCGGGCGGCCCCGGGCCAGACTCACCGAGGTGGCGGAGGCGGCGAAGGTGAAGGCCGGCACCACGACCTCGTCACCGGGCTCGATCCCCGCGGCGCGCAGCAACAGGACCAGCGCGTCGGTGCCGTTGTTGACCGCCAGGGCGTACTTCGCGCCGGTATAGGCGCGCATCGCCTTTTCGAATTCGGCGACCTTGCGGCCGTGTGAGTATTTTCCGCGATCCATGAGCTCGTGCACATGGCGGGAGATCTCCGGCCAGAGTTCACGGAACGAGGCTGCCTGGGTGAAGAAGGAGACTGGCTCCTCTTCGGTGCTGACGGTTCGCAACACGACCTCTTCTCCAGAGTCCGGCTCTCGCATCTCAATGCGGGTGATTAACTCCGCTACGCCAAGTTAGAAGCCTGGGCGGCTCGCGATGAATAGCAGAGAGATAGCAGGACCCGAGGGCGGCATGACAGGTGCGAACGACCCGGAAGATCGTCTCGGTCAATGCCTGTCATGTGCGCCGGGTGTCTCTTGACCAGACACTATTCGCGGTCGCATCTTCGACTGCATCAGCGGATTGCAACTAGTTGACGAACGTCGGCAGCAAGATGTCGGCAAGTAGCGAAGGGCGCATGGTGCAGAACAACAAGAGGGTAATCATCGCAGAGCCGCGCAGTTTCTGTGCCGGCGTGCGTCGTGCCATCTCCATCATCGAGCTGGCTCTGGAGCGTTATGGACCGCCAATCTACGTGCGTAAGGAGATCGTGCACAATCACTATGTCGTGCGACTTCTCGAGCAACGCGGTGCGAGATTCGTCGCCTCTGAAAGTGATGTCCCCGAAGGCGCCGTCTGCGTGTTCTCCGCCCATGGCGTCGCACCCGAGGTCCGGGTCAACGCGGCCAGCCGGGGACTCGACGTGATCGACGCGACCTGCCCGCTGGTGTCCAAGGTGCACACGGCCGCCCGCAAGTTCGCCAAGACCGGGCGGACCCTGCTGCTGGTCGGCCACGCCGAGCACGAGGAGGTCGTGGGCACCTACGGCGAGGCGCCGCAGCAGACCCTGATCGTCGAGACGGTCGAGGACGTCGCCCGGCTCACGATCCCCGACGACACCCCGGTCGCCTTCCTCACCCAGACGACCCTGTCGATGGACGAGACCAAGGACATCCTCGCCGCGCTGCGCGCCCGCTTCACCGATCTCGCGGGCCCCGAGGACGGCGACATCTGCTACGCCAGCCAGAACCGCCAGAACGCGATCAAGGCCATCGCCCGGCTCAGCGACGTCGTGCTGGTCGTCGGCTCACACAACTCCAGCAACTCCGTGCGGATGGTCGAGGTCTCCAGGGCCCTCGGCACACCCGCCTACCTCGTGCCGGAGCCGGCTGACCTGCAGCCGGCCTGGCTGGACGGGGCGACCGTGGTCGGCGTCAGCGCCGGCGCGAGCGCCCCGGAGGTCCTCGTCGAATGGCTGCTCGATCGGCTCGCCGACCTGGGCTACACCGACGTGGAACTGGAGACCACCGTCACCGAGGACGTGGTCTTCGCGACTCCGGCCCGGCTCACCAGCCCCGTAGGGAAGTAGATCATGAACAGTACTGTTCTGGCCGAAGTCAAGGCCGCCCGAGTGGAGATCGTGTCCCGGGTCGAGGAGCGCCTCGCGACCTTCCTCGAAGCCGAACGGGCCCACTGGGCCACCGTGGACGCGCTCGCGGCGGTGCCGGTCGAGGCGGTCGCCGCGCTGGTCGCGGCCGGCGGCAAGCGGCTGCGCCCGGCGTTCTGCGTCAGCGGCTTCCTCGCGGCCGGCGGCCGCCGGGGCGACGCCCTGGAGGAGATCGTCGTGGACGCCGCGGCGGGCCTGGAGCTGATCCACGTCGCGGCCCTGATCCACGACGACATCCTGGACGCCTCGGAACTGCGCCGTGGCGCGCAGACCGTGCACGTCGCACACGGCGCGGCGCACACCGCCGCCGACTGGCAGGGCGAGGCCCGCCGGTACGGCGAGGGCGTCGGCATCCTCGCCGGCGACCTCGCCGACGTCTACGCCGACCGGCTCTCCCTGGGCCTGACCCCGCAGGCCCGTGAGATCTGGGGCACCCTGCGGACCGAGATCGTCGTCGGGCAGTTCCTCGACGTTGCGGTCGCCGCCCAGTCGGTGTCCGACCCCGAGCTCGCCCGCTGGATCGCGGTCTGCAAGTCCGGCCGCTACAGCATCCACCGGCCGCTCGTCCTGGGCGCGGTCATCGCCGGCCGTGACGACCTCGCACCCGCCTTCGCCGAGTACGGCGAGGCCCTCGGCGAGGCGTTCCAGCTCCGGGACGACCTGATCGACGTCTTCGGCAGTGCCGACCTCGCGGGCAAGCCGGTCGGCCACGACTTCGAGCAGCACAAGATGACGCTGCTGCTCACCCGCGCGGTGCAGCTCGACCCCCGGGTCCGCGAACTGGTCGCCGGCGGCAGCTGGGACCCGTCCGCCCTGCGGGAGCTGCTGGTCGAGATCGGCGTGGTGGAGGGCATCGAGCGGCACATCGCCGAGCTCGTCGGTGTCGCCACCGCGGCCCTCGACCGGGCTCCGCTCGATCAGTCCTGGCGCGACGAGCTCGGTGAAATGGCCCTCGAAGTCGCCTACCGAGATCACTGAGGAGACATCATGGCTCTGCAAACGTTCATCGTCGGTTTCGGCAGATCCGGCTTGGACCTGCACTGGAAGACCCTCCGGCGGTTGCGGGAGAGCGGGAATCCCCTGTTCGCCACCGCCCCGGCCGTGGTCTGGGACGCCCGCGACATCACCGCCGAGGCGCACCGCGAGGGGCTGATCCCGGTCGCCTCGCTGAAGCAGGCACGCGAGCTCCTCGACCCCCGCGACACCGTGGTGCACCTGTGCACCACCCCCGACAGCCGGCTCGGCCTGCTCAACGAGCTGGCCGACCTGGGCTTCCGGCGGATCCTGGTGGAGAAGCCGCTCGCGGCCGACCTGACCACGGCGTATGAGATCGACGCGCTGCGCCATGAGCGTGACCTGGAGCTCACCGTCGTCGCACAGTGGCTGGAGAGCGGCCTGGTCCGGCGGATGCAGGACCTGATCGACTCCGCCGAGCTCGGCCGGCTCGTCTCGATCAAGGTGGCCCAGCACAAGTCCCGGGTGGACCGCACGCTGAGCTCGGCGGGCCACCACCCGACGGCGTTCGACGTGGAGCTGCCGCACTCCCTCGGCTGCGTGCTGCGCCTGGCGGGCAACGCCTGGCTCACCGGCGCGGCCCTGCTCGACATGGTCACCGAGGACGCGGTGGTGCCCGGCATGGGCTCGGCCAGAACGGTGCTGGAGCACGACAACGGCGTCTGCACGGAGATCTTCTCCGACCTGGTCTCGCCGGTACGGGTCCGCCGGGTGGTGCTCACCTTCACGGAGGGGACCGCCATCGGGTTCTTCCCGGTCAGCGGCGACGACAACTATGCCCACCTGCGGATCCTGCGCGGCATCCGGCAGGGCGTCTCGGTCTTCGCCGACGACGCGCTCAGCGCCTTCTTCGTGAAGGTCTACACCGACTACTCCCAGGGCGTCTACCGGCTGGAGGACTTCTCCCTCGCCTGCCGTGCGGTCGAACTGATCGCGGCGGCCAAGGACCAGTGCCTGACCCAGGTCAAGGCGGAAGAGGTGATGAGCCATGTCTCCTGAGGGAATCGCCTACGCGGGCATCTCCGACGAGGCCGGGCCCGGCCTTGACGAGCAGTTGGCGGCCATCGCCGAACTCGGCTGGTCCCGGATCGAGCTGCGGAGCGTCGACGGTGTCGCCATCGCGGACCTGGACGACCGCGCCTTCGACACACTCGCCGGTCGGGTCGGGGACGCCGGGCTGACCGTGCCCTGCCTCGACTCCAGGATCGCCAACTGGGGCCGCCCGATCACCGGCCGGTTCGACGAGGACCTGGACGAGCTGACCGTGCTGATCGACCGCTGCGCCCGGCTCGGCACCCCCAACATCCGGATCATGTCCTATCCGAACGCCGGACTGGACGAGCCGGAATGGGGCCGCCGCGCCATCGAGCGGATCAAGGTGCTGGCCGAGCGGGCCGCCGGGGCGGGTCTGGTGCTGCTGCACGAGAACTGCGCGGGCTGGGCCCGGCACCGGGCCGCCCGGATGCGCCGCCTCGTCGAGGAGGTCGACAGCCCCGCGCTGCGGCTGCTGTTCGACACCGGCAACGGCGTCGCCTACGGCTACGACGCCTACGACCTGCTGTCCGAGGTGATCGACCTGGTCGACTACGTCCACGTCAAGGACGCCAGAGGCGGCGAGGAACCCGTCTACACCCTGCCCGGCGCGGGCGACTGCCGGGTGGCCGAATGCCTGTCCCTGCTGCTGTCCGCCGGTTTCACCGGGACCTGGTCGATCGAACCCCATCTGCAGACCAGACCACACGAGGGGGTCGGCGCCGGTCCTGACGGCGTCGCCCGGTTCGTGGAGTACGGCAGGCGGCTCGAGCACCTCGTCGAGGAACTCGCGACTGTGCGCGGCGGCCCGTGATGGTGAGCCGACCCGCACTCCGCCGGGTGTCCCAGGACGAGGCCCGGTTGACCGAGGACGACCACGACCTGCTGCT
>JBDSTJ010000227.1:0-6693 GCA_039928335.1 Streptosporangiaceae bacterium
GCCTGTCCGGCCGCCCCGCGCTCTGTGGTCCCGGTGCGGCCGCCAACGGGGCCGGCACCCTGCTCGGCGGCGGGATGCGGTTGTCGGCGGCCGACGGCTCCCGCCCGTTCCACCACCTGGGGGTCTCGGCGTTCGCGGACCACGCGGTGATCTCGGCCCGGTCCGCCACGAGGATCGACGACGACCTGCCGTATGAGATCGCGGCGCTGTTCGGCTGCGCCGTCCTCACCGGTGCGGGCGCGGCCTTCCACAGCGCCGAGGTGCGGGCCTCTGACAGCGTCGCGGTGTTCGGGCTGGGCGGTGTCGGGCTGGCCGCCCTGCTGGCCGCCAGATCCCGGGGCGTGTCCACCCTCGTCGCCGTCGACGTGGTTCCGTCCAAGCTCGCCCTCGCTCTGGAACTCGGTGCGACCCACGCCGTCACCGGCGGCCCCGACGCGGTCACCGAGGTGCGCGAACTGACCGGCGGAGGTGCGGACAAGGTCATCGAGACGACCGGCGTGGTCCCGGTGCTGCGCCAGGCCTACGACGCCACGGCCGCCGGCGGCACCACGGTCACGGTCGGCCTGCCCGCCCCCGGCCGGAACGTGGAGCTGCCCGCGCTCAGTCTGGTCGCGCAGGAGCGGACCCTGCGCGGCAGCTACCTGGGTTCCTGCGTGCCGCGCCGCGACATCCCGCGCTTCATCGAGATGTACCGGGCGGGCGATCTCCCCGTCGACCGCCTGCTGTCCGGCCGTCTCCCGCTGGAGGGCGTGAACGAGGGCTTCGCCCTGCTGCGCTCCGGCGAGGCCGTCCGCCAGGTCCTCACCTTCTGATCGACATCGGCCCGCGCGGATCTGCGGCGCGAGCTGACTGTGGTCAGGAGGTGTGAAGACCTGAGTGAATTGCGGTAGGGAGGGGTCTCGCGGAAGTCCTCCGGACCTCGGCGAGACCGGCTCGAACTGTGACAAGTTACTGCCTGGTAAAGGGGTTGGCCTGTCATGCACACACTTTCTCCAGTGACCGATGAGTAGACTGGTAGGTGGCGCCCACCGGGGAGCCACTCCTGGGAGGAACCCATGACCAGCAGCGAAATCCTCCCCCTCGGCCCGATTGTCTGGAACGGCCGACAGCCCGACCTCACGGCGGCCACCCCCGCGTCACGCAACGGGGGCGTCGCCTCCTTCGAGCCGCGCGCCGCGCGCGGCCACGCCGGGCGTCTCGCTGCCTCCTTCGAGCTGATGGGGGCCCTGCTCGCCGAGGCCGACCTGATCGAGACCCTCAATCTCGTCGTCCGGCGGGCCCGCGAGATGGCAGGCGCGAGCCTGGCGATCATGGCTCTGCCGGGCCCGGCGGCGAACCTGCTGTCCTTCTCGGTCTGCGACGGTGAGGAGTCCGACAAGTTCCTTGGGCTGACCGTCCGCCGGGGCACCTCGGCCATCGGCAGCGCCTACACCTCGGGCCGCGGCATGGCCATGCACGTCGCGGCCTACTCGCCGCAGCTCGGCCTGCCGCCCGGCCCCATCCTGCTGCTCCCGCTCGACACCGGCGAGAGCATCCGCGGCGTTCTGATCCTGTCGGGCAACAACCGCAACGGTCCGTTCGAGGCCTCGCTCAAGCGCCAGCTCATGTTGTTCGCCACGACCTCCGCGACGATGATCGAGATCGCCGAGGAACGCCGCGACGGGCTGGCCCTGCGCAACGCTCCGCACTAGTACGGCAGTCCTGGATCCGGTCGGTGCTGGGGACGGCGGCGAGCGGGTGGCTCGCCGCCGTCGGGGTCAGCGGTTGTCGGCGATGTGGTTGGCCGCGATGAAGCCGAAGGTCATGGCGGGGCCGATGGTGGAGCCCGCGCCGGCATAGCTGCGGCCCATGACGGGTGAGGCGGCGTTGCCGGCCGCGTACAGGCCGGGGATGACCGCGCCGCTCGTGGAGATGACTCGTGAGTTCCGGTCGACCTTCATGCCGCCCTTGGTCCCCAGGTCACCGGGCACGATCTTGAAGGCGTAGAACGGCGGGGTCAGCAGCGGGGCCAGGCAGGAGTTGGGTTTGACCGCCGGGTCGGTGAAGTAGTGGTCGTAGGCGCTGTCGCCGCGCTTGAAGTCGGGGTCCTTGCCGATCATGGCGTTGGTGTTGAACCGCAGCAGCGTGCTGGAGAAGTTGCTCCGGGAGACGCCCATCTTGTCGGCCAGGGCGTTCCAGGTGGAGGCCTTGACCACGGCCCCGCTGTCGTACCAGGCCTGGGGCAGGTTCAGCAGCGGCAGGACGTCCTTGAACAGGTAGCGGTTGCGGTAGTTCTGGTCGACGACCATCCACGCGGGGATGTCGGGGGAGACGGCGTTCTTCTGGTACATCGTGTGCACGACGTCGCTGTAGGGACCGGCCTCGTTGACGAAGCGCTTGCCGGCCTGGTTGACGAAGATGCTGCCCGGCAGGGTGCGCTCGGACAGGCAGAACCACGGGCCCTCCGGCAGCGGGATGCTCGGCCCCCACCAGGAGTCGTCCATGTACTCCACGGCCGCGCCGACGGCCTGCCCGGCCCGGTGGCCGTCGCCGGTGTTGGACGAGGCCCCGACCGTCCAGGCGGTGCCGATCGGTTGCTGCTGGTAGGTGGTGCGCATGGCCCCGTTGTGCTCGAAGCCGCCGGAGCCGACGATGACCCCGTACCTGGCTTTGATCAGCGTCTGCACGCCGTTCCTGGTGACGAGGACGCCGGTGACCTTCCCGGCGTCGACCCGCAGGTCGACCAGGGGGGTGTTGAGCCAGACCGGCACGTTGGCCTGCTGGAGGCCCGCGCGCAGCGCCCCGGCGAGCGCCTGGCCCATCGTGAGCGGTTTCTGGCCGAGGGCCCAGGCCTTGGTCCAGCGGGCCACGCCTTCGGCCGCGACGGCCGCGCCCTTGACGTTGACCAGGGCGATGTTGATCCACTTGTAGTCCTGGCTGAAGATCACCTCGCCGTCGGGCACCGGGGTGTAGGACGGGTTGAGGTTGGCCAGTTCCGCGCCGAGGATGTTGCCGTCGAACTGGTCGGGCTCCACCGAGCGGCCGTTGGGCAGCCCGCCGGGGAACTCGGGGTAGTAGTCGGAGTAGCCCTCCATCCAGCGGAACCGCAGCGGGCTGTTCCGGATCACGAACGCGATCATGGCTGGTCCGTTGGCGAGGAACGCGGCCTGCTTGTCGGCCGGCACCCCGGGGCCGACGACCTTGGCGAGGTACTGGGTGGCCTTGGCCGGGGTGTCGGGAACCCCCGCGGCGAGGATCACCTCGTTGTTGGGGATCCAGATGCCCGCGCCCGACCGAGCGGCGGATCCGCCGAACTTGGCGGCCTTCTCCACGACCAGGACGTTCAGCCCGCGTTTGGCCGCGGTGAGCGCCGCGGTCATGCCGGCCGCGCCCGAGCCGACGACGACGACATCGTATTCCGGGGCGTTGGTGGGGTCGGCGTGCGCGGCGACGCTGCCCAGGAGGTGTGAGCCCATGAAGAGCCCCGCTCCGGTCGCGGCCGCGCCCCGGAGGACGTTCCTGCGTGAGGGGTGGTCGGTCTGTTCGGGCATGGTGAACCCTTCGCACGAGATGACGACAGAGCTGACGACGCCTCGCGCCGGGCGCCGTGATGGGATGTGACCCCCATCACGCGAGGTAGCATGCGCTTGGTTGGTTTCTGGTGTCAACAGCGCGGATCAAGTTACCGACGGGTCCGGCCGGAACACGCGAAACCGGCGCGCCCCGCAGGGACGCGCCGGCCGTGTCGCGGGTCGGTCAGGAGGCCGTCACCGCCACGTCATCGACGACGAAGCTGGTCTGCAGGCCCGAGTCCTCGACGCCGGTGAAGCTCAGCGACACCGTCTGCCCCGCGAAGGAGGAGACGTTGAAGGACTTCTGGGTGTAGCCGGTCGCCTTGTTGAGGTTGGAGTAGGTGGCCAGGGTCGTGCTGCCGACCTTCACCGTGAGCTTGTCGTACTGCACCGAGGTGGTCGTCTCGGCGCTGTCGATGTGCAGCCAGAAGGTGAGGGTTGCCGTGCAGCCCGCCGGGATCGCGACGGACTGGGTGGCGTTGTCGGTGTGCGCGCTGCCATAACCGTCCAGCCACGCGAAGCGGGTGCCGGAGTGCGAGGTCTGGCCACTGCCGTTGGCCGAGATGACCCCGGACGAGGTGGTCCACGGAGTGGTACCGGTCTCGAACCCGGCGTTACCCACCTTGTTGCCCGGCGAGGAACAGCCGCCGCCCACCGGGTTGACGGTCCAGGTGAAGGTCGCCGTCCCGGTCAGGTTGGAGGTGTTCTTGGCCGAGACGGTCACCGACGAGGAACCGGCGGTGGTCGGGGTGCCCGAGATCACGCCGGTGGAGGCGTTGATGGACAGCCCGGCCGGAAGGCCCGTGGCGGAGTAGGTGAGGGTCTGCCCGTTGGGGTCACTGGCGGTGACCGGCAGGCTGACGGCGGTCCCGACCGTGGTGGCCTGGTTGCCGGGGCTGGTCACCGTGGGCGCTCCGGGCTGGCCGGGGCAGGTGCCGGGCACCGGGTCGGAGCCGGTCACGCTGACGGCCGCCCAGGCGGCGTTGACGGTGTTGTACTCGGTGCAGTGGGTGCCGTACAGGTCGGCAGCCGCCTTCAGCGAGTCCGTGCGGGCGTTCTGGTAGTTCTCGTTGCTGTTGGCATACGAGGCGAGCGCCTTGAACCAGATCTTGCCGGCCTTGTCGTTGCCCAGACCGGTGATCGTGGAGCTGTTGCAGGTCGGGCTGTTGCCGTACCCGTGGTCCCCGCTGCCGACCGCGGTCAGGAAGAACCAGTGGGTTAGCGGGCCGAGGGAGTAGTGGGAGTCCAGGCCGCCGTTGGCGCTGGTGTAGCAGTTGGGCGACCTCCCGTCGAGCGACGGGTTGTACATGTACCGCAGCGGCGTGTTGTTGCCGTTGATGTTGATCAGTTCGCCGATTTGGTAGTCGGGCGTGTCCTTGGCGTTGTTGGCGTAGAACTCCACCAGCGTTCCGAAGATGTCGCTGGTGCCCTCGTTCATACCGCCGGTTTCGCCGCTCTGGCCCCAGCCGGTGACCGCGCCGCTGACGCCGTGGGACATCTCGTGGCCGGCCACGTCGAGCTGGGTGAGCGGGCGGGCGTTGCTCGCACCGTCGCCGTAGGTCATCTGGGAGCCGTCCCAGAACGCGTTGATGTAGGCGTTGCCGTAGTGCGTGCGCGACGGCACGCCGGCACCGTTGCCGAAGATCCCGTTGCGGCCCTGGACGTTCTTGAAGTAATCGAACGTCTTCGCCGCGCCGTAGTGGGCGTCGACCCCGGCGGAGGCCGGGTCACTGGTGGTCCCGTTGCCGAACGACCCGGTCGTGTTGCTGTAGATCGTCCCGGCGCCGGAGGTGGCGTGGTTCAGGTTGGTCGTGGTCCCGTTGCCGTGCGAGGGGTCCTTCATCGTGTAGGTGCTGCCCGACTGGGTCACGTCGATCGACACCGGGCCGTTGTAGATGCCGTTGCCACTGCCCGCGACGAGCGCAGCGGCGGGCGGGGCCGCTGCTTGTCCTGCGGGCACGATGCTCTCGACCTCGTCCCGCGTCTGCAGGACCTGGCCCTTGGCGGCGTCCACCAGCACGTGCAGCCTGCTCGGCGTCTGGTCCTTGCGCATGCCGCTGATCACGGTCTCCCAGACCAGTGCGGCGGAGCGGCCCTCCATCTTCACCGCCAGCGTGGGCTTGGACACCGACTTCACCGAGCCCACGAAGCGGGACCTGGAGGTACTGGTGGCCTTGGCGGCGCTCACGGTCGGCTTCGTGGAGACCGCGCCGGCTGTCGCGGCGGCCGGGCTCAGCGCCTCATAGGAACCGTTGGCCTCCAGGTGCACCACGACGTCGCCGCCGTAGACCTTGAGGCCCTGGTAGGTGCGGTCGAAGCGGACGTCGGCCGCGCCGTTGCCGTCGACGACCACGTTCCTGGCCGAGTACTTGTGCCCGGAGACCGAGTGCGCCTGTTGGGGATGGGCGGCGAGGGCCTTCGTGGCGTTGGAGATGGCGCGCTTGCGCACGTCGGGTGGCGGATCCACAGAAAAGGTGCTGGGCGTGAACGCCGTCTGCGCGACGGGCTGTGTCACCGGGGCTGCGTTCGCCGTGGGCAGTGCGGCGAGGCCGCTGCCTGCGGTCGTCAACGCCACGATGGAGACCATCGCGATACGTCGTCGGTTCATGGACCGAGTTCCTTTCGTCAAGCTGGGGGGTCGTACGGAAGGAAGGGCCTTTGCGCGAGGGCCGCGGTGTCGAGTCACTCCTTTCTCGAAGGTCGCACCGCACCTCAGCTAGTCGGAGTGTCTGCCGGGGGCAGGCCGCAGAAAAGGTTCCGACCGCAGTGGTAGGGGAATCCCTAAACCGGCCGGGAGGTGGCCGCTATCCGCGCGACGTCCACCCGGGACCGCACCCCGAGCTTGCGATAGGTACGGGTCAGCGACGCCTCGACGGCCTTGACGCTGACGAACAGCAGACCCGCGATCTCCCGGTTGGTCGCGCCCTCGGCGACGAGCGCGACGACCTTGCGCTCCACGTCAGTGAGTGCGGCGAGCGCACCGGTGTCGGCGGACGGCGCGGGCAGCGGCACGTCCAGCAGGGCGATCCCGGCGTTCACCAGGTCGAGCCAGGGCCGTGCCTGCGCCCGGACGAAGATCCGCCGAGCGGCGTTGAGCGCGACCCGGGCCGCGCCCGGGTCCCCGCGCCGGGCGTGCACCCGC
>JBDSTJ010000228.1:0-9537 GCA_039928335.1 Streptosporangiaceae bacterium
GGGATGTGCCAGGCCCGACCCAGGGCGCGCTCGTCGGCACCGGCGATCGCGAGGGCGCGGGCCACGTCGGGCAGGTAGGTCCAGCTGTGCGGGATCCCGGGGTCGCTGAGGAACGTGGTCCGCTTGCCCGCGAGCAGCGCAGGGACGAACCGGTCCCCGAGGTAGGCCTGGTCGCCCGCGCCGGGACCGTAGTAGTCGGAACCGCGCAGTTCGGTCGCCCGGACCCGGCCGGCCTCGTGGGCGGCGAGAGCGTCGCGCCACATCTGGGCGCGGACCCTGCCCTTGGTCCCGGTGGAGTCGAGCGGGTTGTCCTCGGTCATCGGGCGGCTGACCGGGCCGTAGCCATAGAGGCAGCTCAGGGTCACCAGGACGGCGCCGGTGGCCTCGGCCGCACCGAGCAGGGAAGCGGCCATCGGTGGCCAGTCCTGTACCCACCGGTGATAACGCGGGTTGACGGTGTTGTAGAGCACGTCGGCACCCCGGGTGAGCTCGGTCAGCCTGGTCTGGTCGGCCACGTTGGCGGCGGCCCTGGTGACGGCCCGGGTGACGGCCTTGGTGTCGGGCCTGGTGACGCTGCGCGGGCCTGAGCCCGAGCGGGTGACGACGACGACCTCGTGACCCTGGTCGACCAGGAGGGCGGCGAGGTGGGTGCCGACCTGGCCGGCTCCTGCGATGACGTGCGTGCCCATGGCCCTGCTCCCTCAATCATCAGTGCAGCGATCTCTTATGTGAGCAATGCTCTCCCACACGTACGCCACCGTCAAGAGCAGTGCTCTTGTTTCGTCCTGATGCTCTGATATTCTCGGCTCATGAGCGCGAGTCGCACGGCAAGGGAACGGGTCAGGGCCGAGTTGACCCAGGAGATCACCGACATCGCCCGGCGGCAGCTGGCCACCGAGGGTGCGGCCGGCCTGTCCCTGCGGGCGATCGCCCGCGAGATGGGGATGGCGTCCTCGTCCGTCTACCGCTATTTCGCGAGCAGGGACGACCTGCTCACGGCACTGATCATCGATGGCTACAACGCGGTGGGCGAGGCGGTCGAGCGAGCCGACGCCTCCTGCGACCGGGACGACCACCGGGGCAGATGGCTCACGGTCTGCCGGGCCGTCCGGAAGTGGGGGGTCGCACACCCGCACGAGTACGCGCTGCTCTACGGCTCGCCGGTCCCCGGTTACCGGGCACCCGAGGACACCATCGGCCCCGCTCTGCGGGACACCGTGGTCTATGTCCGGATCCTCAGCGACGCCCACGGGCTCGGAACGCTCAGGTACTCGGGGCCGGTCGAGAAGTCACTGGCCGACGACCTCCACCGGGCCCGCCAGGCGATCAAGGCGGAGGTCCCGGACGAAGTACTCCTCCGGGGACTCACCGCCTGGGCCGCCCTGTTCGGCACGGTCGGCTTCGAGGTCTTCGGCCAGTTCGACAACGTGATCAGCGATCGGGCGGCCTATTTCGACCACACGATGGCGGGGATGGCGTCCTACATCGGCTTCTTAGTCCGCGAGGGCCTGCGCGAACTGGGCGGCGTACAGCTTGGCGTACGCGCCCTCGGCCTTGAGCAGGTCGTCATGGGTGCCCTGCTCGACGATGTGCCCGGCCTCCATGACGAGGATCAGGTCGGCGTCACGGATCGTGGAGAGCCGGTGGGCGATCACGAAGCTGGTCCGGCCCGCGCGCAGCGAGTTCATCGCCCGCTGGATCAGCACCTCGGTCCGGGTGTCGACCGAGGAGGTCGCCTCGTCCAGGATGAGGATGGCCGGCTCGGCCAGGAACGCCCGCGCGATCGTGATCAGCTGCTTCTCGCCCGAGCTGACCCCGGTGCCCTCGTCGTCCAGGATCGTGTCGTAGCCGTCGGGCAGCGTGCGGACGAAGTGGTCGACGTGGGTGGCCTTGGCCGCCTCGACGATCCGGTCCAGGGAGGCACCCGCCGCACCGTAGGCGATGTTCTCGGCGATGGTGCCCCCGAACAGCCACGCGTCCTGCAGGACCATTCCGGTCTTGGACCGCAGTTCCTCGCGGGCCATCGACGCGATGTCGACGCCGTCCAGGGTGATCCGGCCGTCGTTCAGCTCGTAGAACCGCATCAGCAGGTTGACCAGGGTGGTCTTGCCCGCACCGGTCGGCCCGACGATCGCCACGGTCTGGCCCGGCGCGACCGTCAGGGACAGGTCGTCGATCAGCGGCGTCTCCGGGTCGTAGCTGAAGGACACGTCCTCGAACTCGACCCGGCCGACGACCTCCTCCAGCCTGGTCGCGGTCGCCGGGTCGGGCTCCTGCTCCTCGGCGTCGAGCAGGGCGAAAACCCGCTCGGCCGAGGCCACCCCGGACTGCAGGAGATTGGCCATGCTCGCCACCTGGGTGAGCGGCTGGCTGAACTGCCGGGAGTACTGGATGAACGCCTGGACGTCGCCGAGCGACAACGCGCCGGTCGCTACCCGCAGGCCACCGACGACCGCGACGAGCACATAGTTGATGTTCCCGATGAACATCATCGTGGGCATGATCAGGCCAGAGATGAACTGGGCCCGGAAGCTGGAGCCGTACAGGCTCTCGTTGTGCCGGTCGAAGGTCTCAGCGGATTCGGCCTGCCGGCCGAAGACCTTGACCAGCGAGTGCCCGGTGTACATCTCCTCGACATGGGCGTTGAGCGTGCCGGTGGTGCCCCACTGCTTGATGAACTGGGGCTTCGCGCGTTTGCCGATCTGAGCTGCCAGGGTCATCGAGACCGGGACGGTCACCAGGGCGATCACCGCGAGCAGCGGGGAGATCCAGAACATCATGACCAGGATGCCGACCAGCATCAGCAGCGAGTTGGTGAGCTGGCTGAGGGTCTGCTGGAGGGTCTGGGAGATGTTGTCGATGTCGTTGGTGACCCGGCTGAGGACCTCGCCACGTGGCTGCTGGTCGAAGTAGCGCAGCGGGAGCCGCGCCAGCTTGGACTGGGAGTCCTCGCGGAGCCGGAACATCGCACGCTGCACGATGACCGCCGTGGCGCGGCCCTGGAAGATACCGAACACCGCCGAGGCGACGTACACCGCCAGGACGATCAGCAGGATGTTGCGGACCTCGGTGAAGTCGATGCCGTGGCCGGGGTTGAGGTCCATGGCGTTGATCAGATCGGCTTGGGTGTTGTCGCCCTTGGCCCGCAGGTCGGCGACGGCCTGGGCCTTGCTGACACCGGCAGGGATGCTCTTGCTGACGAAGCCATCGAAGATCACGTTCGTGGCCCGCCCGAGCAACCACGGGCCGAGCACCGACAGCGTGACGCTCGCGCCGGCCAGGACCAGCGTGAAGATCATGAGCCAGCGTTCGGGCCGGAACATCCGCAGCAGCCTGTGGCTGGAGCCCTTGAAGTCCATGGACTTCTCGATCGAGGGGCCGGACATCCAGCGGGCTGGGCCGGGCGCGGGGGCCGGACCGGGCGCCCGCTGGGGACTGGGCTTCTCCAAGTCAGCCATCAGGCCGCCTCCTGCTCGGTGAGCTGGGAGAGAACGATCTCCCGATAGGTCTCATTGGTGGCCATCAGCCCGTGATGGGTGCCGACACCGGCGATCTTGCCCTGGTCCAGGACGATGATCTGGTCGGCGTTGCGGATGGTGCTGACCCGCTGGGCGACGATGACGACGGTCGCCTCCTCGGTCTCGTCTGCCAGCGCGTCGCGCAGTGCGGCGTCGGTGGCGTAGTCAAGGGCCGAGAAGGAGTCGTCGAACAGATAGACCTCGGGTCTGCGGACCAGGGTCCGCGCGATGGCGAGCCGCTGGCGCTGGCCGCCGGACACGTTGGTGCCGCCCTGGGCGATGTCCGATTCGAGGCCGTCGGGCATGGCCTCGACGAAGTTCTTCGCCTGAGCGATCTCCAGCGCGTGCCAGAGCTCCTCGTCGGTGGCGTCGGGCCTGCCGTACCGCAGGTTGGAGGCGATCGTGCCGGTGAACAGGTAAGGACGCTGCGGGACGAAGCCGACAACCTCGGACAGCACGGCCGGGTCGAGTTCACGGATGTCCACGCCGTCGACCAGGACCGTCCCGCCGGTGGCGTCCATCAGCCTCGGGATGAGATTGAGCAGGGTCGTCTTGCCGCTGCCGGTACTCCCGATGATCGCGGTGATCTCGCCGGGTCGGGCGACCAGGTCGATGTCGCTCAGCACCGGCTCCTCGGCTCCGGGGTAGCCGAACTCGACGTTGCGCAGCTCCAGCAGGCCGTGCATCTCGCCGAGCGCGACCGGGGCTGCCGCCGGGACGACGCTCGTGTCGGTGTCCAGCACCTCCTCGATGCGCTCGGCGCATACCTCGGCACGCGGCACCATCATGAACATGAAGGTCGCCATCATGACGGCCATCAGGTTCTGCATGAGGTAGCTGATGACCGCGGTCAGCTCGCCGACCTGCAGGTGGCCGTCGGCGATCTGGTATCCACCGAACCACAGCACCGCGATCGTGGCGATGTTGAACACCAGCATCACGATGGGGAACATGAACGCCATCAGCCGGTTCACACCGAGGCCCACGGTGTACAGCTCGGTGTTGGCCCCCTCGAACCGCTCCCGTTCACCCTCGTCGCGAACGAACGCCCGGATCACCCGGACACCGGTGATCTGCTCGCGGAGGATCTGGTTGATCTTGTCGATCCGTTCCTGCATGACCCGGAAGAGCGGGCGCATGCGGGACACGATCGCGCCGATGATGACCGCGAGGATCGGGAAGATGATCACAAGGATCGAGGTCAGTGGCACGTCCAGCCGGACGGCCATGATCACGCTGCCGACCATCATGATCGGCGCGGCGGCGACCATGGTGAAGCTCATCAGGACCAGCATCTGGACCTGCTGAACGTCGTTGGTGGTCCGGGTGATCAACGATGGGGTACCGAACTTCCCGACCTCCCGGGCGGAGAAGGACTGGACCCGGTGAAAGATCGAGGACCGGATGTCGCGGCCCAGCGCCATCGCGGTGCGCGCGCCGAAGAAGACGGCGCCGATCGTGCAGGAGATCTGCACCAGCGACACGGCGAGCATGATCCCGCCAGTGCTGAGGATCTTGCCGGTGTCCCCCTTGACCACACCCTCATCGATGATGTCGGCGTTGAGCGTCGGCAGGTACAGCGCCGCCAGGGTCTGCACGAGTTGCAAGAGCAGAACCAGTGCGATGGGTGTGCGGTACGGGCGCAGATGCGCACGCAGGAGTCGGATCAGCACCAGACTCTCCAGATGTCGTGGGTCATTGTGTGCAAGTCAGGTCTTTCGCGCCTCGGCGACGACCCACCGTACGCTCGTTCCGGGCGCGGGGCCGATCAAGGATGCCGAACCACCGGGTTCCCTGTCGACCGGTTTTCGCACGGTCGGTTAAATGAATTGAACGTCGTCTTTGTTTCCGGCTCAATAGGCCACGGCAACACCCACAGATGACGATTGGAGCTGGTGATGCCGTACGAAGTTCTACGGGGAGGCCGAGTTCCGATCCGGATCTGGACCGACCCCGCGACGGTCGAGGACATCGCCCTCGACCAGCTCCGCAACGTGTCGAACCTGCCGTGGGTCCAGGGCATGGCGGTCATGCCCGACGTCCATTATGGCAAGGGTGCCACCGTCGGGTCGGTCATCGCGATGCGGGACGCGGTCTCGCCCGCGGCGGTGGGTGTGGACATCGGCTGCGGCATGACCGCGGTGAAGTCGACGCTCACGCTGAAGGACCTGCCCGACGACCTCGGGCCGTTGCGCGCCAAGCTGGAGAGGGCCATTCCGGTGGGCCGGGGAATGCACCGCCAGGCCGTCGACCCGTCGGTGCTGCCGGGCCTGCGCGTACGCGGGTGGTATGAGTTCTGGAAGGGGTTCGACGAGCTCGTTCCGGCTGTTCGCGGCAAGTTCGGCCGGGCCCGCGCCCAGATGGGCACGCTCGGCGGCGGCAACCACTTCCTCGAGGTGTGCGCCGATGGCGACGGGGCGGTCTGGGTGGTCCTGCACTCGGGGTCGCGCAACATCGGCAACGCGCTCGCCGAGTACCACATCGACGTGGCCAGGCAACTGCCGCACAACCAGGACCTGCCCGATCCGGACCTGGCGGTGTTCGTCAGCGGCACCGTCAAGATGCAGGAGTACCGCCGGGACCTGTTCTGGGCGCAGGAGTACGCCAGGCGCAACCGCGCCCTGATGCTCGCGCTCGCCCAGAACGTGATCACCGCGCAGTTCAAGAAGATCGGCTGGGACGATGTCATCTCCTGCCACCACAACTATGTGGCGGAGGAGGTACACGGCGGAGTTCCGCTGCTGGTCACCCGCAAGGGCGCGATCCGGGCCGGCGGCGGCGACCTGGGGATCATCCCCGGGTCGATGGCGACCGGGACCTACATCGTGCGCGGCCTGGGAACCCGCACTCCTACCACTCGGCCTCGCACGGGGCCGGACGGCTGATGAGCAGGACCAAGGCCCGCAGGACCTTCACGGTCGACGACCTGATCTCCCAGACCGCCGGGGTCGAGTGCCGCAAGGACCCGGGTGTGATCGACGAGATTCCCGGTGCCTACAAGGACCTGGAGTCGGTGATCGAAGCGCAGGCTGACCTCGTCTCGGTCGAGGCGCACCTGCGACAGCTGATCTGCATCAAGGGCTGATCGGTAGAGCACGCTCTCTGCCGTGCCTATCGTCGTCATCGACTCCGGGCTGGGACTGCTGGCGACCTCGGCGGCACTGGCCGTGGCCGGGCTCACCGTGGAGCTGGTTCTCTCGATCAATCCGTCCGGCGTGCCGAGTTCGAACCGGGAATCCCGGTCGTCGGGCTGTGCCCGCCGTCAGCCGGCCGTCTCGGCGGGCGCAGTGGTGGCGGGCGCAGCGGTGGCGATCTGGGCGACCCCCGTGACGGCTGCCAGTGTTTGCCGCGATCGAACAAGGTTCACCCGAACAGAGGAGATCCGGGCCGCGCTCGGCCGGCCGGTCCGGCTCTTCACCCCCGACCACTATCGGGCCGGCCGGATGCCGGCGAAGCTGCGCGGGTAGCTCAGGGTTGGTAGGGAGGGGCTTCGTCCCAGCCCCAGCGGGGGACGGGGGCCTGCTGGGGCGGCTCGGCGCCGGGCTGGGAGTTGGCCACGGCCAGGCGGGTGCCCCATTCGACGTAGCTCACGAAGGCAGCGCGGAACTCGGGGTCGGCGGGGAGGCCGACCCGGTCCGCGGCGTCCATGAGCAGGTCGGACCAACGGCGGCGCTGCTGCTCGGTGATGGCCTTGCCGAGGTGCTGGGACAGCATGTGGTGGTAGCCGCCGCGCTCGTCGGTGTAGCGGGACGGGCCGCCGAAGACCTCGCCGAGCCACAGCGCGACGTAGTGGGCGTGACCGGGGTCCATGTGGGCGAACAACGGGCCGATCACTTCGTCCTTGCGGACCTCGACGTAGAACGCCTCGGTCAGCCGTTCCAGGGCTTCGGCTCCGCCCGCCCAGTCATACAGGCTTGGTATCTCGCTCATAGAGACGATGTAATCATGTAATCAGGATGAATGCGAAGTGAGAGTCTCCAGAATGGCCTCGCCATAACGGGCCAGCTTGTTCTCGCCGATGCCGCTGATCGTGCCCAGCTCCGCCAGGCTGGCCGGGCGACGGCTCGCGATCTCGCGCAGCGTGGCGTCGTGGAAGATGACGTACGCCGGGACACCCTGTTCCTTGGCGGCCGCGCCGCGCCAGGTGCGGAGCAGCTCGAAGACCGGCACGGCCTCGGCGGACAGGTCGACCGGCGCGGTGGCGGCCTTGCGGGTCCTGGCGGCGCGGACGGCGCGTTCGGGTTCGCGGCGCATCGGGACCTGACGCCGCCGGAGGAGGACCTCGCTGCTCGCCTCGGTGAGAACGAGCGTGCCGTAGTCGCCTTCGACCGCGAGCAGGCCCTGAGCCAGGAGCTGGCGGCAGACGCCGCGCCACTCGGTGTCGCGGAGCTCGTCGCCGATCCCGAAGACGGTCAGCGCCTGGTGGTGGTGCTGGAGGACCTTGGGGGTCTCCTTGCCGAGCAGGATGTCGACGATCTGGCCCGCGCCGAACTTCTGGTCGCGTTCGTTCTTGAGCCGGTAGACCGCCGACAGGAACTTCTGCGCGGCGATCGTCCCGTCCCACGTCTCGGGCGGGCTCGTGCAGGTGTCGCAGTTGCCGCAGGCCGCGGCCCCGGGCTGGCCGAAGTAGGCGAGAAGCTGGACGCGGCGACAGCTGACGGTCTCGCACAGCGCCAGCATCGCGTCGAGATGCAGGCTCAGCGCCCGCCGGTGGGCGAAGTCGCCCTCGCTGGTGTCGATCATCTTGCGCTGCTGGACCACATCCTGCAGGCCGTAGGCCATCCAGGCGGTGGACGGGAGGCCGTCCCGGCCCGCCCGGCCGGTCTCCTGGTAGTAGCCCTCGATGGACTTGGGCAGGTCGAGGTGACAGACGAAGCGGACGTCCGGCTTGTCGATGCCCATACCGAAGGCGATGGTCGCGACCACCACGAGCCCGTCCTCGCGCAGGAACCGGGACTGGTTGGCGGCACGGACCCGGGCGTCGAGACCCGCGTGGTAGGGAACGGCGGGGATGCCGTTGCGCACCAGGAAGTCGGCGGTCGTCTCGACCGAGGCCCGGGACAGGCAGTAGAAGATGCCCGCGTCGCCGGGGTGCTCGGAACGGAGCAGCTCGAGAAGCTGCTTCTTGGGATCGTTCTTGGGCACGATCCGGTACTGGATGTTGGGCCGGTCGAAGCTCGCCACGAAATGGCGGGCCTCCTCGAGGTTGAGCCTCGAGGCGATCTCCTTGTGGGTGTTCTCGGTGGCCGTGGCAGTCAGCGCGATCCGCGGCACCTCGGGCCAGCGCTCGTGCAGCACCGACAGCGCGAGGTAGTCGGGGCGGAAGTCGTGGCCCCACTGGGCCACGCAGTGCGCCTCGTCGATGGCGAACACCGAGATCTTTCCCCGCTCCAGCAGCCGCAGGGTGCCCTCGCCGCGCAGGCGTTCGGGGGCGAGGTAGAGCACGTCGAGCTCGCCGGACAGGAATGCCGCCTCGACCCTGCGGCGCTCGGCGGCATCCTGGGTGGAGTTGAGGAAACCGGCCTGCACACCCAGCGCGGTCAGGGCGTCGACCTGGTCCTGCATCAGCGCGATCAGGGGCGAGATCACCACGCCGACGCCAGGCCGCACCAGGGCGGGGATCTGGTAGCACAGCGACTTGCCGCCGCCGGTGGGCATGAGCACCAAGGCGTCGCCGCCGGACACGACGTGCTCAATGATGTCGCTCTGTCCCTCGCGGAACGCGTCATAGCCGAAGACCCGTTGCAGCACTCCGGTCGCTTCACTCATGCCACGAGAGTCTACGGAACCCCACCGACAGACAAAGAAAGGACGAAGAAGATAGGTGCCCGCGGCGGCGGTGCGGAGCTGGCGGGTCGCGCCTGAGCGCGCAGTCACGTCCGGGAACGGGCGGATGATCCGGAACCTGGTGGATCTGGCGACCGTCGGCGGCTCACCGCAGGCAACCACCGGCCGAGCGTCGCGGCGATCCGGACCTTGCGGCCGGAGGACCTGCCGCCTAGCGTTCCGCAGGCACACC
>JBDSTJ010000229.1:0-3421 GCA_039928335.1 Streptosporangiaceae bacterium
TCGACGCCCCACTGGTCCGTGAGCTGCCCGCAGGCCCGGAAGTCGTGCAGGGCGGCGTGGAACCGGCCCACCGCCAGATGGTGCCGACCGCGTGCGTACAGGTAGTGCAGGCCCATCGGTGTCCGGAACATGGCTTCGGGGACGTCGATGTCGAGCAGGTCCGCCGCCTGCTGGAACCGGCCCATGGCCGTCCTGGTCAGGATCAGGCAGGCCAGCGGGAGGCCGACCATGACCCCCCAGCCCTTCGGCGAGATCAGGTTGAGAGCTGCCTCGGCCCTCTGCTCGGCGGCGGCCAGGTTGCCCTGCCGGAAATGGACCATCGCGCGCAGGGCTGTGAACAGAGCCCGCCAGGTCGGGCTGCGCCGGGCGACGGACTCCTCGACCAACGCGTCGCACCAGGTGGCGGCGCTGTCGAGACGGTCGTTGTCAATGAGGGCGGCCAGGGCGATCGAGAGCGGCGCGAGCGTTTTGTGGTTGAGGCGGAAACGTTCCAGGATGCTCTCGGCGAAGGTCAGAGAGGTGGTCTGGTCGCCGTTGAGCAGCTCCGAGACCAGGGCGGTCACCTCGTCGTCGTCCAGGTCGCCTGCCGTGGTCCCGAGCCGGAAGTGCTCGGGATAGAGGTAGGACAGCCAGACCCGCGGGGTGTCGAGGCCCGGGGCCGCGTCCGGTCGGCGTTCGAGTGTGTCGAGCAGGCCGAGGGCCTCGGGGACCCGGCCGTGCCAGAGCAGCGAGGTCACCGGCAGGGAGGCGTGGTCGACGAGGAGTTCCTCGTCCAGGACGTCGGGCAGGTGACGCAGGGCCCGGGAGGGGTCGACCCGCCACTCGGCGTCGGCGAGGGCCGAGGCGATCGCCGAGCGCTGCCGCCGGTCGCCGCAGTGCCGCTGGGCGGTCATCAGGTAGTGGATGCCCGTGGTCAGGTCGTCGTCGGCCAGCGCCTGCTCGGCGGCCTCCTGAATGATCGAGATGGCCCACGGCGACTTGTGGTGGTCCGAGGCGACCAGGTGCGCGGCCACCTCCGAGGCCGAGCCGCCCTCGGCGTGCAGCAGTTCGGCCACTCGGTCGTGCAGGCTCCGGCGCAGGTCCGGAGGAATGCCGTCCACCACGGCGGCCTGGATCGCGCCGTGCCGGAAGGTGCCGTCGGCGAGGATCCCGGCCGCGGCCAGCGTGCTGACGGCCTGGGCCGTCGAGACCGAGTCGAGGTCGAGGAGGCTGCCCAGCAGGGGAAGCGGGGTGGGTGAATCCATGATCGCGATGGCGCGGGCCACCTCCATGACGGGCGCCTGGTGCCGGTGCAGGAAGCTGAGCACGGCCCGGCTGAAGGCCTCACCGGCCACGGGCTCGGAACCGGCCTCGGGTTCGGCGAGCCGGGAGCCGGAGAGGTAGTCCTCGATCAGGGTGTGCACGAGCATCGGGTGCCCGGCGCTCGCCTGGTGGAAGTGCGGTGCCAGGTACCGTGCCGTAGCGCTGTCCAGATGCCGGGCGAGCAAGGTGGTCACCCCGGCGCGCGACAGCGGCTCCAGCCTGATCTGGCGGGACTGCGGTTCGCGTAGGAACTCGCCCTGCAGCGGGGCGTTCGCGGCCCGGGACCGCGGGCATTCGGTGAGGACGGTCAGCAGGCGCGCCGACCGCAGCCGACGGAGCAGGTACAGCAGGCACTGCAGCGAGGCCTCGTCGGCATGGTGGATGTCGTCGATGCCGACGACGACGGGCTGGTGTTCGGCCAGGTCGCGCAGGATCTCCCACAGTCCTCTGAGATCGACCGCGGTGCCCGGTCCGGGCAGGACCTGGGCTTCGAGCCAGCGGGTGAAGCGCTCGGTGCCGGCCGTCGGGGCGCCGGGACTGCGGAAGAGCTGTTCCACCACGCCCAGTGGCACCTGCCCCTCCAGGGGGGAGGCGACGGCGCTGAGGAAGACGGCACCGGAGTCGGCCGCCTTCTCACCGAGGGCGCGCAGCAGGCTGGTCTTGCCCGTGGCCACCCCACCGCTGATGATCGCGACTCTGCTTCGTGCCCGCAGGGAATCGGCGAACAAGGCGTGCAGCGTGGCGAATTCGCCCTCGCGTTCAACCAAGATCACGGCTCTCCTTACGCACATCACCGTCCGATAACAATGTGTCTCAGCCCGTGATCTCTGCGTAGCTTTTGCTTATGGAGATGACCGGATAAATATAGCCAGGTCATTGGTGGATTGGCAACCGTCCGGCACTCTGGAAGGTGTTCTCCGTGTGACCCGTGAGGTTGGTGTGGTGGGGGTGCTCGTGCGGAGCGACAGATTGCGAGTAAATGAGATGAACACCACATGACAGGTTCCCGGGTGTCTCGCATTCCTTGAGGATTGCGCTTCGAAAGTTAAAAATATCCTGTCATTATATTAAGGTTGAGTTGTGTTTCCGGGGACAGGGGCGGTCAGGCCGACAGGCGGAGCTCCAGGCGCGCGTCAGAGGACAGGATGCCCTGCTGCAGATCCTGCAGGGCCCGGCATGGCTCGAGGCCGAGCTCCTCGTTGATCGTTCGCCGGGTCGAGCGGTAGACCTGCAGGGCGTCGGCCTGGCGTCCGCTCCGGTAGAGGGCCAGCATGAGCTGGCCGTGCAGGGCCTCCCGCAGTGGATGCTCGGTGGTGAGCTGGTAGAGGTCGCTCACGAGCTCACGGTGCCGGCCGAGCATCAGGCGCGAGTCCATCAGCATCTCGACGCACTCCAGGTGGGTCTCGCTCAGCCAGGACTGGAACCCTTCCAGGATCGGCCCGTGGCAGACCGCGTCGACGGGTGCGGACCACAGGGCCAGGGCGTTGTCGAACGCAGTCGCGGCCTGCTCGTACTTCCGGCGCCGGTAGCGGTCGCGACCCTGGTTGACCAGCCGCTCGAAGCAGCGGTAGTCGAGTTCGTCGTCTCCCAGGTGCAGCAGGTATCCCGGGGGCCGGGTCGTCACCGGGCTCTGCGCCTGGCCGGGCCGGTGCAGGAACTTGCGGATCTGGGAGATGTACACGTGGAGTCCGGCGAGGGCGCGGCGCGGGGGATGCCCGCCCCAGATCTCGGTCATGAGCTGGTCGATCGGCACGATCTGGTCGGCGCGGACGAGCAGGACCGTGAGCAGGATCTCGACCTTGCGCGCCCGGATGGCGTACTCGCCCTCGTCGTCGACCGCTCGCAGCGGTCCGATGATCTCATATCTCACGGTTCGTCTCCGTTCGTGCGCTCATACGGAACAAGTGGATTGAAAGCCCCCGGTACACCGTTGTCGCCATTGCTCGGACCGTTACTTCCGGGGAGATCATTTGACTACTTGTTAAAGGTAGGAAGTAAAGCCAACCGTAGTAACCCCTGTCGCGTCTTTTCTGACCCCAGTCGTCCTGGGGGCACCCTAGGGGGTCGCGCTGTATCCGAGAATCCCGGGGCTTGTCCAAACCGGCCGCCGCATTTTTTT
>JBDSTJ010000230.1:0-7242 GCA_039928335.1 Streptosporangiaceae bacterium
CAGGGTCGCCGACCTCGACGAGGCCATCGCGTTCGTCAACGCCCGCGACAAGCCCCTCGCCCTGTACGCCTTCACCGGCTCCGAGCGCACCCGGCAGCGGCTCACCACCGAGACCTCCTCGGGCGCGCTCGCCTTCGGCCTGCCCGCCGCGCACCTGGCCGTGCCCGGCCTGCCGTTCGGCGGGGTCGGCGAGAGCGGCATGTGCAGCTACCACGGCGAGTTCTCGATCGACACCTTCAGCCACAGCAAGGCCGTCTTCGACAAGCCGCTCGCGCCCGACACGATGCGCCTGCTCTACCCGCCGTTCACCAAGCTCAAGACCACCCTGCTCAGGAAGCTCCTCTAGAGCTCGACCGAGCGGTGGTAGGAGGTGATCCCGGCGCTGTCCCAGCGGGCCTGGTGGGCGTGGAGGCGCCGGGAGTACTCGGCCCAGTCGCGGCCGGGGGCCGACCAGCCGACCTCGGCCACGCCGGGCAGCCGAGGAAAGATCATGAAGTCGATGTCGTCGGCCGAGGTGATCGTCTCTGTCCACAGAGCGGCCTCGACGCCGGCGATCTCGGCTCCGGGGACGACCGAGGTCGGTTCCCACTCATAGGACTGCCGGACGCCGACGGTCCCGGCCCAGGTCAGGCCGATCGGCGTGGTCTCGTCGTACTTGAGGTCCAGGTAGGTGCGGTCCGCAGGCGACATGATCAGGCGCAGCCCGGTGGTGTCGCGGAGGATCTCCGGGACCGGCTCGGTGGTCGGCCGCCAGTACTGCAGCAGGCTCCCCGGCGGCAGTACGGCAGCGGCCGCCTCCTGCCAGGCCACGACGGTCTTGCCGTGCGCGATCACCAGCGGCACCGCCCTGGCCATGAACCGCGCATAGTCCTCGGGAGTCGTCCTCAGCGCCTCGTCGCCGCCGATGTGCAGGTACGGGCCGGGGCTCAGGGCCGCGAACTCGCCCAGGACGTCGTCCAGGAACTCATACGTCGAGTCCTTGTCCACGGCGAGCTCACTGAAGCCCACCTCGGTCCCGGTGTAGAGCTGCCGGACACCGTCCCGGACCAGCAGCCCGGCCAGCGGCTCCGCGACCCGTTCGGACACCGCCCAGGAGGGGGCCAGCTCGGGGTAGCTGGCCATTGCGGCCTGGGTGTGCCCCGGCATGTCGAACTCGGGCACCACGGTCAGATGGTGCTCGGCCGCGTAGGCGACGATCTCGGCGTAGTCCGCCTGGGTGAAGAACCCGCCCGCTCCCCCGCCGACCTCGGTGGTCGCGCCGACCGAGGTGAGCCGCGGCCGGCTTCCGACCTCCAGCCGCCAGCCCTGGTCATCGGTCAGGTGCAGGTGCAGGACGTTCAGTTTGTAGGCGGCGATCCGGTCGATGAATCCCTTGACCGTGGCGACGTCGAAGAAGTGCCGGACGACGTCGAGCATCGCGCCGCGCCATTCGAACCGGGGCCGGTCCTCCACCCGGACGCACCGAACGCTCCACGGTCCGGGCTGCGCCGACCGGGCCTCGATCTCGGCGGGAAGCAGCTGGCGCAGGGTCTGCACCCCCCGGAACAGGCCCTCGTCGGTGTGCGCGAGGAGCCGTACGCCCGAAGGGGTGATCTCCAACGTGTGCCCTTCCCGGCCGAGCGAGGCGTCGCCGGACAGGGCCAGCACGATCGACCCGCCGGGCCCGGCGGGGACCGGGAAGCCGGTGGCCCGCCGCAGGAGCGCTCCCAGGAACCGGCCGGCCGGGCCGGCCGGCGCGGTCAGCGCGGTGTCCGGGGTGATCGAGAAGCTTCCGGGCAGGGTCGTCAGAGACGCGGGCGCGGGGATGAGGGAGATGACGGGGAGGTTCACAGTCCAGGCTCTCAGCTTTTGACCTTGCGCTTCTTCGTCCGTCTGCGCTTCTTGGGGGGCGCGGCCTTCTGGTCCGGGTACGCCGGGGGCTCCGAGGTCTCGCTGCCCCCGCCCGAGACCGGCTCGACCGGTGCCGGCGAGGACGGCCAGAAGGCGAAGGCCGCGCCCGCCAGGCCCACGGCCGACAGTCCCGCCCCGGCCAGCAGGGCCCGGCGGCTGACCTTGCGCGGCTGCTCGACGATGATCGGCGGCTGGACCATGGTGGGCCGCATCGCGATCGGCTGGCCGACCAGGCGCATCATCAGGTCGGTCGCGCTGGGCCGGTTCTCGGGGCGTTTGTGCAGGGCCGCCCTGATCAGCGGCACCAGCGTTCCGCTCAGCCCGGTCAGGTCGGGGTCCTCCTGGACCACCCGGCGGGCCACGTCCAGGGCCTGGCCCTCCCCGAAGGGCAGCCGGCCGGTCCCGGCGTAGGCCATCAGGCAGCCCCAGCCGAAGATGTCGGCGGCCGGGGTCGCGGTCCCGCCGGTCAGCACCTCGGGGGCCATCCAGCCGGGGGTGCCGAGCACGGTCCCGGTGGTCGTCCAGCTGGTGGAGGCGTCCAGGGCGCGGGCGATCCCAAAGTCGATCACGCGTGGACCGGACAGCGTCAGCACCACGTTGGACGGCTTGAGGTCGCGGTGGACCAGGCCCGCGGCGTGAATGGCGGCGAGCGCGTTGACCACGCCGACCGCGACGCCGTGCAGGTCCGACGGTGACAGCGGACCGCTCTCGTGCACCCGGCGGGCCAGCGGCAGGCCGCCGATGTACTCACTGATCATGTACGGGAGGCCGGCCGGGTGCAGGGCCCGGTCCTCGCCGTGGCCGAGGATCCCGGCGGTGCAGAAGGAGGCGACCCGGCCGGCGAGCACGACCTCGTCCTTGAACCTGGCCCGGAAGGCCCGGTCCCCGGCGAGACGGGGGTGGATGACCTTGATGGCTACGCGGCGGCCGTCGGGCGCGTCGGCCAGGTAGACCGTCCCCATCCCCCCTGCGCCGACCCGGCCGAGCAACGGCAGGCCCCCGACCATGCGGGGGTCCTCCAGCTCCAGGGGCAGGATTCCGCCGGGGAGCGTGTCTCGCACCTTGCTGTCCTCCGCCCGAGTGCCGGTAATCGCCCAAACAGACTGCCCGATTTCCCGCCCCGGCAGGGTCGTTCCGGGGGCAAGTCACCCAATCGTCATCCTGATGCAACCCGCCAATCCGCCACCCACTGACCAGAACCACGAAACGTACATGTCATCGGGATGTAGCCTGCCGTGTCATCTTCTTCCCTAATCTCGAGACATCGCCGCTTCGGCGGGGTCACGCAGGAACAGTTCAGGATCTCGTCGGCTCCTCCTCGACGGGCGAGGGCCGGGGCTGGGAGAACGTGACGGATCGGTGTTCGGGTAGGCAGCACCCCAGGGGTGGGAGGCGCTTCCACCTGGACACCGGCTCGACGAACGACTGAGGGCCAGGTCATCGACGACCTGGCCCTCAGTCGCGTACTCAGCTCTTGACGTAGACCTGCCAGCCCACCTTCACGATCTTGAACATCGTGTCGGCGACGTTCATCGGCAGCCGGGTGCAACCGTGGGAGTCGGGGAACAGCGGCACGTTCCCCGACCCGTGCAGGGCATAGCCCTTGTAGAAGTTCATGGTGTTGTACAGGCTGCCCAGCGGTGCCCGGTGCCAGCCCTTGAGCTTCCACTTCACCCGGAAATTGCCGCGCGGGGTGTAGGAGAAGCCACCGTCCTCGTGCCGTTCGCTGCCGGTCGAGATGTGGGTGGTCAGGACCAGCCGACCGCCCTTGTAGACGAATGCGAGCTGCTTGGAGACCGAGACCTCGACCCGGTTGGCCTTGCGCTTGCCCCTGGGCACGATCGACACCGGCGTCCGGGGGTTCTTGATCGCCTTCCAGGACCGGGTGCCGAACGATCCGGTCTGGGTGCGCGCGATCTTGTTGACCTTCTGGAAGGCCCACACGGCCGTCCGGGTCGAGCTGTCGTAGGTCCCGTCGGCCTTGCCCGGGTCGTAGCGCAGTGCCCTGAGCCGCGACTGCAGCTCCTTGACCGCCTTGCCGTGACTGCCGATCCGGACCGTCGGGCCGGCCGCGGCGCGGACGACCGACCCGGGAGCGGCCGAAGCCGTCTCCGCGATCGTGAGCGGGAGGAGAGTTGTGGCGAGCAGCGCCGCCCCGAGCGCAACCTTCTTCACGTGATGGACCCCTGTTTTCTGTGCGGTCCGGCCTGTCGACGCGGACAGCCCAAACCCGATCACACACTGACTTTTTCTGTCAACGAGCACGCACCGATCCGTTACCCCCCAGGCCGGCTCAACCGAGGACGACCACCGAGAGTGGTCAGGTGCGCCGGACTTCGATCCCACGGAACCGGCCCCGGTTTCTACCGCTCCGGCAGGCTCTTGAGCAGCAGTTCCAGTCCGTACTCGAAGTCCGCCTCCGGGTCGTACCGAAAGTCCGTCAACGCCAGCGCTGTCATGTTGGGGAACTGCCCGGGACCGACCGCGCCGATCACCCTGACCAGGTCGAATCCGGTCTCCTGGGCCTTGCTGAGCTGCGACTCCCGCATCAGCGACCCGATCGCATAGGACAGGAACGCCACCGCGATCCGCGCCGCCTCCGGCCCCGCATAACCCGCCGACCTGGCGATCTCCATAGCGTGCTCGAACAGACGCATGGTCGTCGGCGACTCGAACGTGTGAGTGATGACCAGGGTGACCGTCCGGGGATGATCGTGCGCGATCTTGCGGAAGGCCCGCATCATCCCCCGGGCCCGCTCCCGCACCGGCGCGGCCGGGTCGTCGCCGAAGTCGATGTCGGTGACGATCCGCTCGACCACCGCGTCCAGCAGCGCCGCCTTGTTGGGAACATGGTGGTAGAGCGACATCGCGGCCGCCCCCAGCTCCGCGGCGACCCGGCGCATCGAGACCGCGTCGGCCCCGTCCCGCTCGATCAGATCGATCGCGGCCTGGACGATCCGCTCACGGGTCAGCCTGACCGGCTCGGTAGCCTGGTCCGCCATCTCGGTGTCCGTCCCTAGCCCTCGGTATCCCCCGCCACCCTACTCCGGGCACGCGCGGCGACCTTCTCTCGCTGACCGGCAGGCACAGCTCGGCCGGAGGGAGCGGCCACGCCTTTTTGCGGCGTCTCCGAACACCCCAAGCCCCGGCCCCCGACTGCGGCTCGGGGACCGGGGCTTGGGGTGAAGGGTCAGGCTGAGGCGTCCTTGGCCTGGGCTCGGAGGGCTCGGGCCACGCCGTCTCGGCCTTCGGACAGCAGGCGCAGAAGTGCCGACGGCGGGTTCTGCTCGGCGATGTAGGCGTCGGTGCGGTCCACGGTGTCCTGCTCGATGAGCAGGAACGGGTAGGCGCCCTCGGCGAACGTCTGCGAGGTGTCGCTGCTCCAGTCGGACCAGACGCGGCCGATCTCGGCGAAGTAGGCGTCCCGGTAGGGGGCCAGGAGGGCCACCTGCTCGGGTTCGACGAAGCCGCCGAGGGTGGCCCGGAAGACCGCGTTGGGAAGCTTGCCGCCGATGATGGTCTGCCAGGCGGTGGCCTTGGCCTCGGCGGTCGGGATGGCGGCGCCGCAGGAGGCGGCGTGCCGTTCGCCGGCGGCGGTCGCGTCCCGGGCGAGCTCGGCGGCGATCTCGGCGTCGCCGGCCCGGCCGGTGACGACGAGGCGTCGCAGCAGGCCCCAGCGCAGGTCGGTGTCGACGGTGAGACCGTCGAGCACCACCGAGCCGTCCAGCAGGCCCTGGACATAGTCCAGGTGCTCGGGCGACGACGCGGTTCCAGCGAAGTTCTGCAGGTAGTTGAGCTGGAAGTCCGAACTGGCCGGCGCGGCCAGGGCCAGGTCGTGCAGCGCGTCGGCCATCAGGGCCAGGCCCTCGGCCCGCCAGGCCGGGTCGGCGTACTGATGGACGGCGGTCCTGGCCTGCCGGATCAGTGTCTGGGTCACCGAGATGTCGGTGACCCCGGCGATGCCCGACAGCAGCAGCTTGACGTAGTCGCGGGTGGCCATCTCGGCGTCGCGGCACATGTCCCAGGCCGCCGACCAGCACAGGGCGCGCGGCAGCGACTCGCGGATCTCGCCGATGTGGTCGACGAGGGTCCCCAGCGAGTGGTCGTCAAGCCGGATCTTGGCGTAGGCGAGGTCCTCGTCGTTGACCAGCACCAGGTCGGGCCGCTTCCGGCCGATCAGTGCGGGCACCGCGGTGCTGGCGCCCTCGATGTCGAGTTCGACCTGGTCACGCCGGACGATCCCGTCGGCCGTCCGGTCGTACAGGCCGATGGCGATGCGGTGCGAACGCAGGGTCGGGTAGTCGGCCACGGCCTCCTGCAGCACCGCGAACTCGGTGAAGGCGCCGTCGGCGTCGACCTCGTAGGAGGGCCGCAGGGTGTTGACGCCCGCGGTCTCCAGCCATTCCTTGGACCAGGAGGTCAGCTCACGGCCCGAGGTCTCCTCGAGCGCGTCGAGCAGGTCGGAGAGGACGGTGTTGCCCCAGGCGTGCCGCTGGAAGTAGCGGCGGACGCCCTCGAGGAAGTTGTCGCGGCCGGCGTAGGCCACGAGCTGCTTGAGCACCGAGGCGCCCTTGGCGTACGTGATGCCGTCGAAGTTGATCTCGACGGCCCGGATGTCGGTCATGTCGGCCGAGATCGGGTGAGTGGAGGGCAGCTGGTCCTGGCGGTAGGCCCAGGCCTTCTCCATGTTCGCGAACGTGGTCCACGCGCCGGTCCACTGGGTGGCCTCCGACAGGCACAGCACGCTCATGTACGTGGCGAACGACTCGTTCAGCCACAGGTCGTCCCACCAGCGCATGGTGACGAGGTCACCGAACCACATGTGCGCCATCTCGTGCAGGATCGTCTCGGCGCGGCGCTCGTAGGCCGCGTCGGTCACCCGCGACCGGAACACGTAGTCCTCGAGGAAGGTCACGCAGCCGGCGTTCTCCATCGCGCCCGCGTTGAACTCGGGGACGAAGAGCTGGTCGTACTTCCCGAAGGGGTAGGGCTGGTCGAAGACCCGCTCGAAGTACTCGAAGCCCTTCTTGGTGACGTCGAAGATCGCCTCGTGGTCGAGGTGCTCGGCCAGCGACGACCGGCAGTAGATCCCCAGCGGGATCCGGCCACCGTCGTAGGAGTCACGGACGACGTGGTAGGGACCGGCGACCAGCGCGGTGATGTACGTCGACATCTTCTCCGTCGCCGGGAACCGCCAGACCCCGCCCTCGTGCGTCGGGGTCGTGCCGGAGATGACCTCCCAGCCGTCGGGGGCGGTCACCGTGAAGGTGTAGACCGACTTGAGGTCGGGCTGGTCGAAACAGGTGAACATCCGGTGGGCGTCGGCCGTCTCGAACTGGGTGTAGAGGTAGA
>JBDSTJ010000231.1:0-10318 GCA_039928335.1 Streptosporangiaceae bacterium
CGCACATCAGAAGTTCGTCATGGTAGGTGCACCGAGCAGGAATCGGACCATACCTGGGTGATGAATAAGGCCGGGTCCGCTGTCAGATTCTGCCTCCCGGACGGTCCGTCGAGCGCAGACCACTGCAAGGATGCACGGGTGAAGGGTTTCTTTGAGGGCGTGCGCTATCTCATCCGTGGGCTTCAGTGGTGTGCGAGACACCCGAGGCAGTGGCTGTTCGGCCTGATCCCCGCACTGATCACCCTGGTGTTGTTCACCGGGGTGCTGATCCTGCTGTGGTCCTGGACCGACGACGTCGCCGCCACGGTGACGCCGTTCGCCGACGACTGGGCCGGCGGGCCGCGCGACGCCGTCCGGCTGCTGGCCGGGCTCGCGATCTTCGGTGCGGCCGGGTTTCTGTCCCTGATCCTGTTCACGGCCGTCACCCTCCTGATCGGGCAGCCGTTCTACGAGGCCTTGGCCGTACGGGTCGAGGACTCCGTCGGGGGAGCGCCGCCCGAGCCCGACACCCCGCTGTGGCAGCAGATCGTCCGGGGTGTCCGGGACGGGCTGATCCTCGGTGTGGCCGCCGTCTTCTTCGCGGTCGTCTTCTTCGCGCTCGGTTTCATCCCGGTGATCGGCCAGACCGTGGTGCCGGTCCTGGCCGCGTGCGTGTCGGGTTACTTCCTCGCCGGTGAACTCACCGCGATCGCCCTGGAGCGCCGGGGGCTGCGCCGCAAGCAGCGGTTCGCACTCCTGCGGGCCCACCGAGCCCAGGCTGTCGGGTTCGGCGCGGCGACCGTGGTGCTGTTCCTCATTCCGCTGGGCGCCGTACTGATCATGCCCGGTGCGGTGGCGGGCGCGACACTGCTCGCGCGCGAGCGGCTCGCCGAAGCCGTGCCGAAGAGCAACATTCGTTAACAGTCCGAGAGCGCCACCACCTGGGTTGATGAGGGTCCGCGGGCGGTCCGGACCTTCTTGTCAGAAACACGGAAGAAGTGTAGAAATTGCGCCGTTCGATCTAGAAAATGGTCTCTTCCCACCGCTTGAGTACTGGCAACAGCTTTTGCCCCAGCGGCCTCAAGGACGGAGAACGGTGTGATCGTCTTCATCAGCGGGTTCAACCGGAGCGGTACGACCGTGCTTCTGGAGGCCGTCGCGGCGGCCACCGGCGGCACGCCTTTCACCGTGGGTGACCTGATCAGGCACGGTACGCCGGAACTGGCGGCCCGCCTGAGCGCGCTGGTGGACTCCCCGAACCCGGTCGACCGGGGCGTTGACCCTCGGCCGGTGACCCGGGCGACTCCCGAGGAGTACGGGTGGCTTCTCGTCGACCGCAAGACCACTCGGTCCTGGACCTCCCGGTTCAATCCCGCGGCCACCGGTCAGCTGAGCCGGATCGCCGACGAACTCCAGGCCGTCTCCGGGATCGCGGTGATGAAGAACCCGTCCGACACCAGCCGCGAGGCAATGCTGCTGCGCAGTTTTCCCGAGGCCCGCGTGCTCGTGACCCGGCGCAGCCTCGCCGGTATCATGGCCAGTACCGACCGCGCCCTGTCCCGCGCCCTGACCAGTACCAGCTACGGGATCGCGCTCACCGGGGACAGCCGCTGGATCAGGTTCGCGATGTGGGCCTACCGGATCCCCGCCGGCGCCCGGCTGTTCCAGGCCGTAAGCCGGTGGAACCTGCGGCTGCGGGTGCTCGGCCTGCTCTACACCGCACCCCGGCTGCCGATCGACCGGGTCGCCTTCCTGGACTACGACGAACTCGTCGACAACCCCGGGCTCGGCGCGCACTGGGCCGCGCACGTGCTCGACTCCGAGGAGCTGGACAAGGAGTTCCACCGGGCGCACACCTTCGCAGCCCACCCCAGCCCGCCCGCCTCCCGGCTGGACCGGCTGCTCGACCGGCGCTGGGGTCGGGTCTGGAGCAGGGCCCGTGCCGAACAGCTCCGGCTCGGCATTCTCAAGCCCTACGTGCCTCATCAGTGAGCGAGCGTTCCGGCCGTGCAGTCGATCGCCTGGTGACAATCAAAATGTGAGTGATCATTTTACGCTGTGTCCTGAGGACGTGAAGGTCCGAAGGCGCGGGGAGCGTGGAGTGATGAGTGTGCGGTTGGTTCGGCTGTCGGCAGTGACGCTCCTGGTGGTCGTCGCAGGCGGCCCGGGACTGCCGGAACGGGCGCAGGCCGCCGAGTCCGGGGTCAGCCCGTCGACGGGTTCGCTCATCACCGCCGAGACGGTGACCGTCAGCGCGCACGCGCCGGCGGAGGGCGGGAAGCTCAGGGTCGACGGGGTGGTGCGGGCCTCGGGCGAGGACGAGCTGCTGACCTACACGATCGACGGGTCGGAGGTCCGCAACGGCGCGCACTCGGTGGAGTTCGAGGCCGGTGGCCCGTCCCGGAAGGAGCTCAGCAACTTCTGGATGGCCGCGCCGGCCGCCGCCCCGGCCGGGGTCGACGCGGACGTGTCCGGGACGACCGTGACCGTGCGCTGGGCCGAGGGCTCCGAGCCCGACCTCACCGGATACACCCTGAGCAGCCGATTCGGCTCTCACCACGTGGGCCCGGGGGACACCAGCGGCAGCTTCCAGGTGCCCGCCGCGGCCACCGGAACGCTGACCGTGGCCGTGGTCGCCGAACGCGCCGGCGGCGCGGCCGACTCGGAATCCTCGACCGGTACGGTCGAGCTGAGGGCCCCCGTGGTCGTCCCGGCCGAAACGCCCGAGCCGGCCGCGGGGCCCACCCCGACGTCGACGCACACCTCGGCCGTACCGCCGGAGTCCGCCCCGGCCGCGCCACCGCCGGCCGGGGCCCCCGGCATCGGTGCCGTGCCGGTCACGACGGCCAAGCCCGTCGTGACCCCGTCGCCGTCCGCACCGGCCCCGGCGTCCCTCTCGATCCCGCACACCCGCCGACCGAGCAGCTCACCCACGCCGGCCCTGGCCAGGAAGCTGCAGGCCACCGAGGTTGGCGCGGTGTCCGCAGACAGCCCGCGGACGCCGTTCGGGGACCCGCTGACCGGCCCGGCCCTCGCTGCCGGACTAGCCTCGCTGCTCGGGCTCACCCATACCGCGCTGTGGTCAAGGCGGCGGCGGCTGGCCGACGGGACGCGGCTCCGCCTGCTGCTGGCACCCCGGTCGGGCTCGCACGCCAAGCCCCGCAGAGGTGTGCGTTTGTGGGACTGAGACGTTCAGCCCTCCGGGTCGCTCTCGGACTCGGGCCGGATCGAGAGCCAGACGTGCAGCGCCATGTGCAGCTCCAGCCGCTCGGCCGGGTCGTAGATGCTCGTGCCGAACAGGGTCTCCAACTGCCGGAGCCGGTAGCGGATCGTCTGCGCGTGCATTTCCAGCCTGCTGGCGACCTCGGTGGCGTTGAAGCCGCACTCCAGTGAGGCGAGCAGGGTCTCGGCGAGGCGTTCGCGCTGGCTCGGCCTGGCCTTGATCAGCGGAGCCAGCTTGCGGGCGGTGAACCGTTCGGCCAGCTCCCGGTCCTGCATCATCAGGATCAGCGGGACGTGCTGCTCGGCGATGATCGGCTCTTCGTGCCGGATCATGCCCTGGCGGGCCAGGTCGAGCGCCTGCCTGGCCCAGCGCAGCGACTTGCCGAGCTCGGTGATCTCCACGGCGGGGCCGACGGAGACCAGCCAGCCCTTGAGCCCGGCGGTCAGCATCTGGCCGCGCCGGGGCCCGCCGGGGTCGGGCAGGATCAGGCTGGGCTCGTCCAGGTGCAGGCCGAGGAGGACCTCGGTGGGGAGCATCGGCCGCTGGGTGGTGCCGCCCAGGTCGTGCAGGGCGACGGCCGCGACCGTGCGGGGCAGCGTCCACTCGGCGGCCCTGGCCCGTTCCTTGATCGCCCCGTGCTGCGGGGCGGGCGAACCGACGAGCAGGTCGAGCAGCCGCCGCCGGTGGCCCTGGAGCTCGCCGGCGGACCTGGCCGCGGCTTCGGAGTGGCCGTCGGCGACGACGACGGCGAGCTGGTCGAGGTAGGCGAAGACGGCCTGGGCCACCAGGGCGATGGTGCCGGCGGTGACGGGCTGGCCGAGGCGCTCGGACTCCTCGGTGAGCCGCCGGACCGCCACCCCGGCCCCGATCCGCATGGCGGCCTGCCAGGGGTCGAGACTGCGGCCCTCGGCGGCCTCGCCGACGCCGATGTTCCGCCAGAACTCCAGCACCTCCGCGGACGGGGTGTCGGGGTCGGCCATCAGGTCGATGAAGTGGCCGATGGCGTACTCGACGGCGAGCAGGAGCCCTTCGGCATAGCGGGCGTCGTGCGGCTGAACGTAGGAGGGCAGTTCGTGCTGGACCTGGCGGACCGCCTCCCGGGCGATCTCGGGGACGAACTCCCGCAGCGCCGTGGCCATTCCCTTGGCGCCCTCGATCGGGAGGTCGAGACGAATCAGGCGAACAGACGTTCCCACAGGGGCCTGCCTCTCCAGGTGCCGCGCCTCACCTGTTGTGCCCCGCCCACAAATCGGGGCAGGACACAGCAACATACTTGTAAGCGACCTGACAGTTCAATGCCCGAACCTAAGGCAGTGACAGCCTGAAGATTTTCTTCCAGGTGGAGGTGATCTGTGAGCGCAGCGACGCGGTGTTGTAGGGCAGGTCGTACTTCTCGCACAGCGCCCGGACCCGCGGTGCGATCTCCGCGTAGCGGTTGCTGGGCAGGTCGGGGAACAGGTGGTGCTCGATCTGGTGGCTGAGGTTGCCGCTCGCCAGGTGCATCAGCGGCCCGCCGGAGATGTTGGCGGAGCCGAGCAGCTGCCGGACGTACCACTGGCCGCGCGTCTCGTTCTCGATGTGCGCCTCGTCGAAGATCTCGGCCCCGTCCGGGAAGTGCCCGCAGAAGATGACGACGTTCGACCACACGTTGCGGACGATGTTGGCGGTGAAGTTCGCGGTCAGCACCGGCAGGAAGCCGCCGAGCGGCGCGGCCAGCAGCGGGAAGGCCAGATAGTCCTTGGCGGCCTGCCTGGCGACCTTCCTGCCGATCTCCTGGAGCTGCGGGCTGGCCTCGGCGAGGCTCTTCTGGCCGGCCCGGATCTTCTCGAACTCCAGGTCGTGCAGGGCGACGCCGTACTCGAAGAACATCGCGAGCAGCGCCGCGTAGGCCGGCTGGCCGAGCCGCCACGGGCTCCAGCGCTGCTCGGGGGTGATTCGCAGCACGGCGTAGCCGATGTCCCGGTCCTTGTCGAGGACGTTGGTGAAAGTGTGGTGCACGAAGTTGTGCGAGTGCTTCCACTGGGCGGCCGGGGAGGCGTTGTCCCAGTCCCAGCTGGTGGAGTGGATCTTGGGATCGCGCATCCAGTCCCACTGACCGTGCATGACGTTGTGGCCGATCTCCATGTTCTCGAGGATCTTGGCGGCCGACAGGGCGGCGGTGCCGGCGATCCAGGCGGGCGGCAGGATCCCCGCGAACAGGACGGCCCGGCCGCCGATCTCCAGCCCGCGCTGGAGCTTGATGACGTTGCGGATGTAGGTGGCGTCGCGGTCGCCGCGGCTCTCGATCACCTCGGCCCGGATGGCGTCCAGCTCGCTACCGAACTGCTCGAAGTCTTCGGGGGTGAGGTGCGCGGTGGTCGGGCTCAGGGGGGTGCTGATGGTCATGACAGCCATGGTGTTCTTCCCTTCAGAGTTCGATGGAGACCGGGCCGGCGGCGGCCGAGACACAGGTCTGGATGAGCTCGCCCTCGTCGCCGTGGACCTCGCCGGTCCGCAGATCGCGGACCTTGCCCGAGGTGAGGCGGCCGACGCAGGTGAAGCAGATGCCCATCCGGCAGCCGCTGGGCATCAGGGCGCCGGCGGACTCGCCGGCGTCGAGGATCGGCCCCGTGCTCTCGCAGACCACACCACTCCTGGTGAGCGTGATCTCGCCGCCGTCGCCGACCACGGCCGGGGTGAGCCGGAAGCGTTCGGTCCGTACGGCCGGGAAGTGCTCCTCGATCTCCCGCAGCAGGGATTCGGGTCCGCACGCCCACACCTGGCGTTCTGCCAGGTCGGGGACGAGTGTGGGCAGCGAGGTCAGGTCCAGACGGCCGCTGCGCCGGGAGAAGTGTTCGTGGAGCTTCAGTCCGGGCATGGTCTGGAGTTCACGGCCGAAGATGAAGGCGGCCCGGGAGGGGGCACTGTGGACCAGCACCGCGTCAGCGACGCCGCTGCGCAGCATGCTCATCACCGGCGTGATGCCGCTGCCGGCGGTGAGGAACAGCACCTTGCCGGGGTCACGGGGGAGGACGAAGTCGCCCTGTGGGACATCCAGGCCCACGATCGTCCCGGCCCGCACCCGGCGCACGAGGAAGTCCGAGACATACCCGGCGCCCTTGACCGTGATCTCCACCCCGCCCGGGGCGCAGGAGATCGAGTAGCTGCGCCAGTGCCGGACGCCGTTGATGTCGACGCCGATCCGCAGCCACTGGCCGGGCCGGTGGCCGGGCCAGCCCGCACCGGGCTTGATCACAAGTGTGGCCGACTCCGCGGTCTCGCGGCGCACCTCGGTGATCCGTCCGCGCAGTTCGGTCGTCGACCAGAGCGGGTTGATCAGCCCCAGGTAGTCCTCGGGCAGCAGCGGTGTGGTGAGCGTGCCGATCAATCGAGTCAGGACAGTCATGGGATCCTCCGGCTAACTTACGCTTACGTAACCGTAACTTAGATTCGGTTTCCCTAGCCAGGCACAGTCGTGTGTGTTCCCTCACAACCGATACTCGCCCAGGTGAGAGCCATGGCCATAGGTAGCTGGCTACGCAGAAGCCGCCGAATGTACTCACTAATGCAAGAAGGCCCGGGGCGTGGTGCCCCGGGCCTTCCGGTGAGTTCAGGCCAGGTTCGCCGCCGTCACCGACAGCTCCGAACCCCCGGTGACCGGCGCGCCCATCGCCCTGGCCAGGTTCCGGTGCCGCCGGGCCTCCTCGGGCCGGTTGCGCCGCTCCAGCGTCCTGGCCAGCGCCTCGTGTGCCCAGCCGCTGTCGGGAGCGAGCTCGATCAGGGCCCGGAAGGCCGTCTCGGCCCGGCCCAGCTGCGCGCTGTGGAAGTAGGCCCGGCCCAGCGTCTCCAGCAACGCCTGGTTCGCCGGTTCCAGCTCGGCCAGCGGAGCCAGGATCCGGCCGGCCTCGGCATAGTCCTTCGCGTCGAAGAACATGATCCCGCGTCGGTACGCCTCGTACGTCATGGCCGGTCCAACACCCCGCCAGTCCCGGCGATTCCTGCTCAGGTCCGGCGGGCGGCCTGGCGGGCCCGGCGCTCGGCCAGCCGGTCCTCGAACTTGGTGGCGGCGGCGTCCAGGCCCTCCAGGTACTCCCCGAGCTCCTGCCTGGCCTTCTCGCCTTCGGGGTCCAGACCGGTCAGGTTCCAGATGTTCCACTTGCGCAGGACCGGGGTGAGCACCTCGTCGTGGTGCTGGCGCAGGTCGTAGATCCCGGCGTTGGCGATCTGCACGGACTTGCGCAGGAAGCCGTCGATGGAGTGGCCGGGCATCTCGAAGGCCTTGACCACGTCGGTGATCGCGCGCATCGTCTGGTTCGGCTCGAGCTCCAGAGCGGCCCCCAGGACGTTCCGATAAAAGATCATGTGCAGGTTCTCGTCCTTGGCGACCCGCGTCATCATCAGCTCGCACATCGGGTCGTTCGAGACCTTGCCGGTGTTGCGGTGGGAGACCCGGGTGGCCAGCTCCTGGAAGGTCACATAGCCGATGCCGCGTAGGAAGTCCTGGCCGTGCGAGGCGGTGTAGCCGGCCTGCATGTGGTGCATCCGGGCCTTTTCCAACGCGATCGGGTCGATGGCCCGGGTCACGGTCAGGTAGTCGCGGATCACGATGCCGTGCCGGTTCTCCTCGGCCGTCCAGCGGTTGCCCCAGAAGCCCCAGGCGCCGTCGTCGCCGACCACGCTGCGGATGCCGTAGTGGTAGCCGGGCAGGTTGTCCTCGGTCAGCAGGTTGACGAAGAGTGCCTCCCGGGACTCGGGGCTGACCTTGGAGTCGCCCGGTTCCCATCCCTCGCCGCCCATCGGGCCGTCGTAGTCGCGCCCCTGGGTCCACGGCACGTACTGGTGCGGAAACCACTCGTCGGCCACCGACAGGTGACGGTTGACCTCCTTCTCGGCCACCGGCTCTAGTTCGATCAAGAGCTCGAGCTGGGTCCTGGGAGCGGAGCTGATGGTCATGTCGACGCCTTTGCCTGGAGAGGAGCGGTGCAGTAGCAGGATCGCGAATCAGCTCGGCTGCGGCAAGTCACCTCAGTGATGAACAGAGTGACCGGTTTTGTGTCCAGTACGCGGCCACTGTTGGAATCGGCGTCCTATAGAACCCTCACGGTGTGGGTCGAGTGCCCGCTGAGCAGCGTGTGTTCCACCACACATACCGGTAGTACGGATTTGTACGTCGATACGGATCAAGGTCCTGCGCAGGGGTTCATTGTCAGATTCGGATGAGAGATTCGTCTGCGACTGCTAACTGACCCACAATCGTGACGCTGACCACACAGGTACTGTGTGGGACTCGGGGTGCCACAGTGGAACTCTCTAGCAGAGGAGCGTGAGATGACACACCCTCAGTTGGACGTCAGGCCCTTCGAGGCGATTCCGAGCGAACTGGCCCGGCAGCTTCGCGCCGACATCGACAGGGCGGCAGATGAGATCCTGCAGGAACTGCTTACCGCGGCGGCCTCCGACGACGAAGTCGAGGAGACGCGGGCGGCGATCGTCACCGGACTGGTTCACTTCTCCGACCTGATCGAGGACCCGCGTGGCGGGTGGGCCACGCTCGTTCCGGTCTTCCTCGACCTCGGTCGCCGGCTGGCCCGCGAGGGCCGCAGCCTCGAGGAGGTGCACCGGTCGTTGCGGCGGTCGGCCCGCGCCACCTGGCGGACGCTGTCGGTCGCCGTCGAGCAACTCGACCTCGACACCAAGACCATCGGCTTCGTCGCCGAGGCCCAGTTCACCTACATGGACGCGGTCGCGGCGACGATCACCGTCGGCTACGACGCCGAGGGCGAGGGTTCGCCGGACGCCCTGCACCGACGCAGGATCGCTCTGCTGACCGCGTTGCTCACCGACCAGCCGATGACCGCCGAGGCCCTGGCCGAGCAGGCGGGCAAGGCGCGGTGGCCGGTCCCCGGCATGGTCTCGGCGGTGGTCCTGGCCACGCGTGATCCCGCAAAGGCCCGGGCGGTCAGGTTGCTCCCCGACGGCACCCTCGTGGACTGGGAGAAGGCCCAGCCGTGCCTGCTGGTGCCCGATCCGGAAGGGCCGGGCCGTCAGCGGCTGCTCGAACCCCTGCTGCGGGACTGGATCGTCACGATCGGCCCGGCCGTGCCGGTGGCGCGCGCCGCCGAGTCCTACCACTGGGCCCGGGAGCTGATGTCCCTGGCCGAGCGGGGCGTGGTCGGCGACGACGACCTGATCCGGTGCGCCGAGCATGTGCCGACCCTGGTGATGTTCGGGGCCAAGGGCCTGCTGGACACGATGGCGGTGACCCGCCTGGCGCCCCTGAGCTCGGCCTCGCCGGCCCAGCGTGAACGGCTCAGCGAGACGCTGCTGTCCCTGCTGGAGAACAACTTCAACGCCGTCGAGGTGGGCAGGCAACTGCACGTCCACGCCCAGACGGTCCGGTATCGGATCCGCCAGCTCGAGGCGATGTTCGGGTCCGACCTACAGGATCCGCGGCTCTGCCTGGAGATCGAGATGATCCTCAGGACCAGGCTGTCGGCCCGCCGCAAGGTCGTCCGGGAGCTCGAAGCCGTCTGACCCGAGGCCGGCCCCACCCCAACGGCGACTCAGGAGTCGCCGGCGGCCAGCAGTCTGGTGAGGTTGGCCGCGGTCCTGATCGAATATCGGGCCGCGGCCATATGCAGGAACCACGCGAAGGAACCGTCGGTGGGCTCGACGCCCGTCAGCCACTCGACCCGGTTGGCGACCACGGGATCCAGTGCTCCCACGCCGATCAGCATCATCAGGAACTGGATGCACATCAGTTGCTCGACCTCCGCACGCGGGCATCCGCGCGTGCGGAACCAGTCCAGCCCGGCCCACTCGACGCCGGCCACCCAGGCCTGCACGGCCGTCCGCAGCACCTGCGGCGGATCGTCGATCCTGAGCGCGCGGTAGGTCACCTCGCAGACCTTGACCCGGGCGGATCTGCCGATCTCCAGGATGGCAGCCGGGGTCCCCGGGCCGCCGAGCCCGAGCATGTTCTCATAGCCGTCCCCGAACTCATCGAGGAAGTCGAAGAAGATCCCCACCCGGGCCGCCAGCAGCGCCGAGGGCGGGCCGGGGTCGACCGCTCCCAGCCTGCGGATGAGCTCGTCGCTGAGCCTGCTCATCGCGGTGAGGTAGAGCTCGTCCCGGCTG
>JBDSTJ010000232.1:0-12803 GCA_039928335.1 Streptosporangiaceae bacterium
GACCCCGCCCGACCCGGTGGTCAGCCGCCGGGGCGCTGCCCGCCGAATCCTCCGCCACCCGATCCGCCGGCACCGGGCAGGCCGCCGCCCTCGGTGACCGAGGTCGCGGTCACCGAGCCGTCGCTGCCGGCTTGGCCCCGGACCGTGACGGTCGAGCCGGCCTTGAGATCCGCCGCCTTGCCGTCCTTGGTGATCTTGATCTGGGTGGTGCCGTTGGTGGTGACCTGGACGGTCCTGCCGTCGGCGGTCTTCAGGAACACGAGGCCGCCTTCGACCTTGGTGATGGTGCCGGCGGTGAAGCCGCCGGGGACACCGCCCTGGCGCTGGCCGGCATCCCCGCCGGGGAACTGGCGGTTCTGCAGGCCACCGTTGCCCCGGGCCGAGGCGTCGTCGTCGCTCTTACTGCCCCAGGCCTGGTCGGCCTGGGTGCCGGCCAGGAAGCCGACGACGGCGATGAGGGTTGCGCCGAGCCACAGGGTCAGGCCGGGCAGCTTCGCCCTCGGCTGCCTGGGCGTCAGCTCGGCGTCGAGGTCGCCCTTGAACGGCGAGTTCGCCAGCAGTTCCTCGGAGCCGGGCTCGGGCTTGTCTGTCATGGTCGGTCGTCCTTCTGGTGGTGGTCGGTCATTCATGACGGAGGGCTTCGATGGGGCGGAGCCTGGCGGCCCGGTTGGCCGGATAGCTGCCAAAGAACAGGCCGATGACGACCGACACGCCCAGAGCCAGGAAGATCGACGACGGCACGATCACGGGTTTGACGCCGACGATCGTGAACTGGCTGCCCATGACCCCGCTCAGCACGCCGAGGATCCCGCCGACCAGTGACAGGACGGTCGCCTCGGCGATGAACTGGCCGAGGATCGCATTCCTGGGCGCGCCGATGGCCTTGCGGATGCCGATCTCCCGGGTCCGCTCGGTGACGGTCACGAGCATGATGTTGGTGATGCCGATGCCGCCGACCAGTAGGCTGATCGCCGCGACCGCGCCGAGCAGGACCGTGAAGGTCTCACTCGAGTCGGCCACCGCGGACTGCAGACTGGCCTGGTTGAAGACCTGGAAGTCGGACGTGGTCCCGGTGATCCCGTGCCGCTGGTTGAGAATCGCGGTCACCTCGGCCTGCGCGGCGTCCACCACCTCGGGCGTTCTGGACTGGACCACGATCTGGCTGAGCGAGCCGTAGGCCGCCAGGGTGCCCTGCACGGCCGTGATGGGGGCGATCGCGACGTCGTCGGCGTCCTGGAAACCCGAGGACGACGAGCCCGAAGCGGCCAGTACCCCGACGACGGAGAAGAGCGAGCCGCCGACGTTGACCTGCCTGCCGACCGGGTCCAGGACGCCGAACAGTTCGTCGGCCACGGTCTTCCCGATGACCACGACCTTGCGGCCCTCGGTGACGTCGGCCGCCGTGAACGAGGTCCCGCTCGCGACGACCTTGTTGGCGGGCTTGAGATAGCCGGGGTCGGTGCCGACGAACTGGCTGATCGCGTGGCTGGTGCCCGCGTAGGTCGCGGTCGCCGCGGCCGCGTTGACCACCGGGGAGGCGCTCTCGACCGACGGCGCGTTCACCGGGTCGACCAGGGCCCTGGCGTCGGCGAGCGTCAGTTTCCTGGCCTGGGTGCGGGGGGCGGTGCTCTCGGCCTGCCCGCTTCCCCCGAAGCCGCCGCCCGGACCGCCACTCCGGCCGGTCGTGGACGTCGAGACGGTGAGGGAGCCCGCGCCGAGCCGGGTGATGCTCTCTTTGATCTTCAGCGAGGAGCCGTTGCCGACCGCGACGAGCAGGATGACCGCACCGACCCCGATCAGGATGCCGAGCGTGGTCAGGCCGCTGCGCAGCTTGTTGGCGCCCAGCCCGCGCAGCGCGAACCGGAGGATCTCCCACAGGCTCATCGGGTGCCTCCGGTCAGGAGATTCGGGGGCGGTCCTGCGACGGCGGCCTGCCGGCGGTCCTCCACGATCCGGCCGTCGACCAGCCGGACCACCCGTTTGGCGTGTGCGGCGACCTCGTCCTCGTGGGTGATGACCGCAATGGTGCGGCCGGCGTGCGAGATCCGGTCGAGGATGGCCAGGACGTCCTGGGTGGACCTGCTGTCGAGGTTGCCGGTCGGCTCGTCGGCCAGCAGCAGCGCCGGGGCCGTCACCAGCGCCCGCGCCACCGCGACCCGCTGCTGCTGGCCGCCCGACAGCTCGTTGGGCTCGTGGTCGACCCGGTCGGCGAGGCCGACCAGGTCCAGGGCCGCCAGGGCCCTGCGCCGCCGGGCCGCGCCCTTCACGCCGCCATAGGCCAGGGGAAGCTCCACGTTCGCCAGGGCCGTCATCCGGGGAATGAGGTTGAAGGACTGGAACACGAACCCGATCCTGCGGTTGCGCAGGATCGAGAGCTGGTGCTCCTCGAGCAGGCCGACGTCGGTGCCGTCGAGCAGATAACGGCCCGTGGACGGGACGTCGAGACAGCCGAGGATGTTCATCAGCGTCGACTTGCCGGAGCCGGACTGCCCCATGATGGCGACATAGTCGCCGCGCTCGACGGTGAGGGTCACGCCACTGAGCGCGTGTACGGCCGTCTCACCCTGGCCGTACACCTTGGTCACGCCGTGAACGCCCAGGACCGGTGCGCTCACCGGCCGCCACCGCCGCCGCGCGGAGCGCCGGCACCGCCGGGAATGCCGCCGCCGATCCCCTGGCCGCCGCCGGGGAAGTTGCGGGTGTTGCCGGTGCCGGACGACGCGGCGACCGCGATCCGCACCTCCTCACCCTCCTCGAGCCCGGACTTGATCTCGGTGCCGAGGTCGCCGGAGACGCCGATCTGCACGACCTGGACGACGGGGGCCCCGTCGCGGAGCACGGTCACGGTGCTCTGCCCGCCGGCCGTGGTGACCGCGGCGGCCGGAACGTAGAGCGCGTTGGACGCCCGGGAGACCGTGACGGCGACGGTGGCGGTCTGGCCGAGCCGCACCTGGCCCGGACGGCTCTTCAGCGCGATCGTCGCGGTGTAGGAGACCACGTTGTTCGTGGTCGTGGGCACGCTGGAGATCCCGGTCACCCTGCCCGCCGCGGTGATGCCGGTGAGGGCGTCGAAGGTGACCGTGGCGGCCTGCCCGACCTTGATCTTGGTGGTGTCGGCCTCGGTGAAGTCGCCCTCGACCTCGACCTTCGACAGGTCGGCGAGGTCGATGAATCCGCTGCCGGCGGCGGTGGTCGAAGCGGTGGTGCCCGCACTGGTGCCGGTCGAAGCGGTGGAACCCGAGGAAGGACTCTGGCCCACCGTGCCGTTGACGGCGGTGACGGTTCCGGCGAAGGGCGCGTGCAGCACGGTCGCGTCGATGGTGCGCAGCGCGCCGTTGTAGGCGTTCCTGGCCTGTACGTAGCTCGCGTAGTCCTGGGCCTTGGTCAGGTCGCCCTCGGCCGCGGCGTTGTAGGCGGCGCGGGTCGCGTTGACGTTCTCCTGCGCCTCGGTCTGGTCGAGGCGGGCCAGTTTCTGGCCCTTGCGGACCTTCTGGCCGGCCCTGACGTAGATCTTGGCGACCGTGCCGGTCGCGGTGAAGTTCAGGGACCGGGACCGGGCGCTGGCGATCGACCCGGCAGCCGACACCGAGGACACCAGGTCGCCGCGCGCCACCGCGACCGTGCGGGAGGCCGAGGCGGACCCGTCACCGCCGTCGTCGCCGAGCGACAGGTAGGCGAGACCGACGCCGCCGGTCAGCAGCACGCCCAGCGTGCCGTTGACCATGAAGGTCCGGCGCTTGATAGCGGATTTCATGCCCGAAGCATCGGGGCCCAGTCTGGTGACGGGGTGATGGCTTCATGAGATCAGGGTGAGAAGTCTCAGCTCCCTCCCAGTCTGTCCTGTGCCGGGAACGCTCGACAGGGTGATGCCGACGGGTACTGGACGACCTGGGTCGAGGACTGCTGTCGAGGTTGCCGTTCGGCTCGTCGGCCAGCAGCACGCCCAACGTGCCGTTGACCACGTGGGCCCGGCGTGTGATGAGGGATTTCCTCATCAGCAGCCTGGAGCGCGGATCTTGGCGGTTGGCGATCGCGCAGTGAGAGTCAGCCGAGGAACCGCTCGGCGTTGTCAGGCAGGATTCAGCCATGGACGGTCCAGCCCTGCTCCTCGACCGGCGGCTCGAGGCCTATCTGGCCCGCCGGTCCGGTCAGCTGTCGGTGTCGGCCACCGACCTGGCCACCGGCAGGTCCTACACCTACGCCCCCGGCCTGCGCACGGCCGCGGCGAGCATCGTGAAGGCCGACATCCTCGCCGCGCTGCTGCTGCGGGCCCAGCGCGCGGGCCGGAGCCTCAACCGGACCGAGCGATCACTTGCCGCCAGCATGATCATCCGGAGCGACAACCGGGCGGCTTCCGCACTGTTCCGGACCATCGGCGGCGCGTCCGGGCTGAGGACGACAAATGAGAGGCTGGGGCTCGAAGAGACCGTCCCGGCCGCCGCCTGGGGCGCGACGACCACCAGTGCGCGGGACCAGGTCCGGCTCATGATCGCTCTCACCGCCGGCACGAGCCCGCTACGGCCGGGCGGCCGGAAGTACGGGCTGGGCCTCATGAGCAGGGTCGTCGCGGGCCAGGACTGGGGTGTGGGCGCGGCCGCGCGTGCCGGAGACGCGGTGGCGCTCAAGAACGGCTGGCTGCCCCGCCAGGTCGACGGCGGGTGTTGGACGATCAACAGTGTCGGCCGGGTCCGCGGGACCGGGCGCGACCTCCTGATCGGGATCGTGTCCCGGCGGAACAGTTCGATGTCCGCCGGGATCACCACGGTCGAACACGTCGCGCGGACCGTCGCGGATGCCCTGGGTGAGGTCGGTTAGGGCTTGTCGCGGAGCATGCAGGTCAGCCGGGACGTGCAGACCCGGCGGTCCTGGTCGTCGCTGATGACGATGTCCCAGGTCGCCAGGGTCCGCCCGCCGTGCAGCTTCGTCGCGACTCCCGTGACGAACCCGTCGACCGCCGACCGGTGGTGGGTGGCGTTGATCTCGATGCCGACCGCGATCCGGTCCGGGCCGGCGTGGATGGCCGACCCGACCGAGCCGAGCGTCTCGGCCAGCACGACCGAGGCACCGCCGTGCAGGAGCCCGTAGGGCTGGGTGTTGCCCTTGACCGGCATCCGGCCGACGACCCGGTCGGCCGAGGCCTCGACGATCTCGACGCCCATCGCCTTGCCGAGATCACCGCCCTGGGCGTTGTCGCCGAACTGCTCGACGAAAGCCGCCCGCTGATCTTCGTTCATGTCTCCCCCGCACGGTTGGTCCGGCGACCTGCCGGAAACTGTCGTACGGCGACACTAGGCTCTCAGTGTGGCTACCTCGGAACCGACCCCTCAGACCCTTTTGCTGCTGGACGGGCACTCGCTGGCCTACCGGGCCTTCTTCGCGCTGCCCATGGAGAACTTCTCCACCACGACAGGGCAGCACACCAACGCGGTCTTCGGCTTCACGTCGATGCTCGTCAACGTGCTCAGGGACGAGAAGCCCAGCCATATCGCGGTGGCGTTCGACCGCTCGGAGCCGACCTTCCGGCACACCGCCTACGACGAGTACAAGGCCGGCCGGGCCAAGACGCCCGACGAGTTCCGGGGCCAGGTCCAGCTGATCGGCGAGATGCTCGACGCCCTGAGGATCCAGCACCTGTCGGTGTCGGGGTTCGAGGCCGATGACGTGATCGGCACGCTGGCGACCCAGGCCGAGGCGGCCGGGATGAAGGTCCTGGTCGTCACCGGCGACCGCGACGCCTTCCAGCTCGTCAGCGACAACGTGACCGTCCTCTACCCGGTCAAGGGCGTGTCGGTGCTGGCCCGGATGGACCCCGAGGCCGTCACCGCCAAGTACGGCGTGCCGCCCGAGCGCTACCGGGAGCTGGCCGCCCTGGTCGGCGAGTCCAGCGACAACCTCCCGGGCGTGCCCGGCGTCGGCCCCAAGACCGCCGCCAAGTGGCTTCTGCAGTACGGCGACCTCGACGCGCTCGTCGCGCACATCGACGAGATCAAGGGCAAGGCCGGCGAGAGCGTCCGCGAGCACCTCGCCAACGTGCTGCGCAACCAGCAGCTCAACAAGCTCGACTGCGACATGGCCCTCGAGGTGACCCCCGACCAGTTGACCGTGGGCGAGTGGGACCGCGAGGAGATCCAGGGCCTGCTCGACACCCTGGAGTTCCGGGGCGAGCTGCGTGAACGCCTGTTCAGCGCGATCTCCGACAACGTGGTCGAGGCCGAGGAGGGCTTCACCGTCGATCTGACGGTGCCGGACCCGGGCGGCCTCGGGGCCTGGCTGGCCGACAACACCTCCGGCCGTACGGGCATCGCGGTGACCGGGCGGTGGGGCCGGGGCACCGGTGAGCTCACCGCGGTCGCCCTGGCCAACGCCGAGGGCGCGGCCGTGCACTTCGACCCGGCCCAGCTCGACGCCGAGGACGAGGCCGCCCTGGCCGCATGGCTGGCCGACCCGGCCAAGGCCAAGACGATCCACGACGCCAAGGGCCCCTTGCTGGCCTTCGGAGCCCGCGGGCTGACCCTTGAGGGGGTCACCAGCGACACCGCCCTGGCCTCCTATCTGGCCCAGCCCGACCAGCGCTCCTACGACCTCGGCGAGCAGGTCCTGCGTTATCTCCACCGGGAGCTGCGCGAGGAGGCCGCCGAGAGCGGCCAGCTGACCCTCGACGGCTCCGGTGAGGACGAGGCCGCCCAGGCCCTGGCGGTGCGGGCCAGAGCGACGGTGGACCTCGCCGAGTCCCTGGACGCCGACCTGTCCCGCCGTGGGGCCGACCGGCTGCTCGAGCAGATGGAACTCCCCCTGGTGGAGGTCCTGGCCTCAATGGAGCGCCTGGGCATCGCCATCGACAACGACCACCTGGCCGGGCTGTCGGCGACCCTCGGCGGCCAGTGCAAGGAGGAGGAGCAGGCTGCCCACGCCTCGGTCGACCGGGAGTTCAACCTCGGGTCGCCCAAGCAGGTGCAGGAGGTGCTGTTCGACCAGCTCGGCCTGCCCAGGACCAAGAAGACCAAGACCGGCTACACCACCGACTCCGAGGCGCTGACCACGCTGCTGGAGAAGAACGTGCATCCGGTACTGCAGCACATCCTGCGCTGGCGCGAGGTGTCCAAGCTCAAGTCGATCGTCGACTCGCTGATCCCGATGGCCGACGACACGGGCCGGATCCACACCACGTTCAACCAGACCGTGGCGGCCACCGGGCGGCTGTCCTCGACCGACCCGAACGTGCAGAACATCCCGACCCGCACCGCCGAAGGCCGGCAGATCCGCGAGGCGTTCGTGGTCGGGGCGGGTTATGACTGCCTGCTGACCGCCGACTACTCCCAGATCGAGCTGCGGATCATGGCACACCTGTCCGGCGACGAGGCGCTGATCGAGGCGTTCGAGTCCGGCGCGGACTTCCACACCATCACCGCCGCCCGGGTCTTCGGCGTCGGTCTCGACGAGGTCGGCCCCGAACTGCGCAGCAAGATCAAGGCGATGAACTACGGTTTGGCCTACGGGCTGTCGGAGTTCGGCCTGTCCCAGCAGTTGCGGATCAGCCCCGGCGAGGCCCGCGGCCTGCGCGAGGAGTACTTCCTGCAGTTCGGCGGGATCCGCGACTATCTGCATGACGTGGTCGTGGTGGCCCGGCGCGACGGCTACACCGAGACGATCCTGGGCCGCCGCCGCTATCTGCCCGACCTCAACTCCGACAACCGGCAGCGCCGGGAGATGGCCGAGCGGATGGCGCTCAACGCCCCCATCCAGGGGTCGGCCGCCGACATCATCAAGGTCGCGATGCTCAACGTCGCCACCGCGATGCGGGACCGGGACCTGAAGTCCCGGATGCTGCTCCAGGTGCACGACGAACTGATCTTCGAAGTGGCCGGGGGTGAGCTCGACGAGCTCCAGGAGCTGGTCAACGAGCAGATGAGCGCTGCCTACACCCTGCGGGCCCCGCTGCGGGTCTCGATGGGGTCCGGCCGGAGCTGGTATGACGCCGCCCACTGACCGGGACGCCCAGAAGCAGGATTGGGCCTGGAGCCGCCTTTGGGGCCACGCACACCTTCCCCGGTCGTACGCGTTATCTACTCAGCGGTTCCAGGCCCTCTGCCTCCCACCGTAGCGACTACGCGGCCTGTCGCGCAAAGCTTGCGGCGAGTCGGAGCGGCCTTGACCGGAACCCACAGCTCTATCCCGCAAGTTCCAGTCACCGGCCGGGCCACCGAGAGGCGGGGCCCGGAGGCCTCCGGGCCCCGCCTGCCCAGGGTTAGTAGTAGGCCGAGAACCGCACGCCCTGCGGGCTGTCGGTGCACTTGCTCGGATACCCGTGGATGTTGTCGTACATGGCCTTGTAGGTGGTGCAGGCCGAGAAGGTGGAGAAGGTCTGGAGGGTGTGCCAGGAGGCCGCCTGGGCGGTTCCCGTGACCAGACCCGTCGAGACGAACACTGCGGCCGCGAGCACGGCGATCCTTCGGTTCACTGTTCTCATCCCCTGTAGCAATCGCTTGGTTGGTCTAGGCCAACTTAAGCTGATCATGAATTCGGGACAATACCGATGGCGGGTGATGAGAATCTCACGAGAGGTGAGAAAGCGGGGCCCTGGCAGGAGAGCCCCGCTTCGTGGTAATTCAGAGCACTTTGGAGAGGAACTCCCGGGTTCGGGGGTGCTGGGGGTTGGCCAGGACCTCGCGGGGGCTGCCCTTCTCCACGATGACGCCACCGTCCATGAAGACCAGCGTGTCGCCGACCTCACGGGCGAAGCCCATCTCGTGGGTGACCACGACCATGGTCATGCCGTCGGCAGCCAATCCCTTCATGACCTCGAGGACCTCGCCGACGAGCTCGGGGTCGAGCGCCGAGGTGGGCTCGTCAAAGAGCATCAGGGCCGGGTCCATGGCCAGGGCGCGGGCGATCGCCACCCGCTGCTGCTGTCCACCGGACAGCTGCGACGGATAGTTGCCGATCTTGTCGCTCAAGCCCACACGCTCGAGGAGCTCCAGCGCGCGCTTACGGCCGTCGGCCTTCGACTTGCCCTTGACCCGACACGGGGCCTCCATGACGTTCTGGACGGCCGTCATGTGCGGGAACAGGTTGAACTTCTGGAAGACCATGCCGATCTCCCGGCGCTGCGCGGCCACCTCCTTGTCGCGCAGCTCATACAGCTTGCCGTTCCTCTCCTCGTAGCCGACCAGGTGGCCGTTCACCGAGAGCCGACCGCCGTTGATCTTGTCCAGGTGGTTGATGCAGCGCAGGAACGTCGACTTGCCCGAGCCCGACGGACCGACGATGCACATGACCTCGCCGACGCCGACCTCGAGGTCGATGCCCCTGAGGACCTCGAGCCTGCCGAAGTTCTTGTGCACGTTCTCGGACTTCACCATGAGCTCGGTCATCAGTGCTCGCTCCTCAGCGACATCAGCCGCGACCTCGTCTTGCCGGTCGGGCTGACGCCCTTGGCGAAGTGCCGCTCGAGGTAGTACTGCCCGACCATCAGGAAACTGGTCAGGAACAGGTACCAGCAGCACGCGGCGATCAGCATCGGGAACGGCTTGAAGTCGTGCGCGCCTGCGGCTTGGAGTTGGAAGAACAGCTCGTTGGTGACCGGCACCGCCGACACCAGCGAGGTGTCCTTGAGCATGGCGATGGTCTCGTTGCCGGTGGGCGGCACGATCACCCGCATCGCCTGCGGGAGCACGACCCGGCGCATGATCTGCGGCCGGGACATGCCCAGCGCGCTCGCGGCCTCGCTCTGCCCCGAGTCGACCGACTGGATTCCGGCCCGCACGATCTCGGCCATGTACGCGGCCTCCGACAGCGCCAGCGCCAGCAGACCGGCCATCAACCCGGTCAGGAACGTGTTGGCGTCCACGCTGAAAATCGTGCCGTTGATGTCAACACCGAGCAGGTCGGCGATCTGCGCGGTGAACGGCAGCCCGACGGTGTACTCGGCGTACAGAATACCCAGCTGGCCGAAGAGCACACAGAGCACCAGCCGGGGCACCGCACGGAAGAACCAGGTGTAGACCCAGGCGACGCTGCTGAGGATCGGGTTGTCCGACAACCGCATCACGGCGATGACGATGCCGAGCGCGACGCCGAGCACCATCGCGCCGATCGTCAGGGTGAGCGTTGTGCGGACGCCCTCGATCACGTTGGGCCGGAAGGCGTTGTCAAGCTGGTAGGACCAGTCGAACGCCTTGTTGGTGACCAGCATGTGCACGAACATGGCGACGAGCACGGCGAGAACGCCGACCGTCATCCACCGGCCGGGGTGCCGGACGGGCACGGCCTTGATGATCTCAGGCCTTACCCGCTCCGGTTCCGGGCTCTTGTCGAAGTCGGCCATTAGGCGGCGGGGTCGACCGCGGGGTCAGTGATCGCGCCGGCCTGGACGTTCCACTTCTCCAGGATCTTCTTGTACGTGCCATCGGTGATCAGCGACTTGGTCGCGCCGGCCAGGGCCTTGGCGAGCGTGGAGTCCTTCTTGGTCACGTAGCCGTACGGAGCGGCCTCGTAGATCTCGCCGAGCAGTGCCAGGCCCGGGGCCTTCAGCACCGCGTAGGCGGCGATCGGGGAGTCCGCCAGGCCGGCCTCGTCCTTGCCCGACACGACGGCTGAGGTCGCCGCGGTCTGGAGCTGGTACTGGTCCACGGTGATCTTCGGCTTGCCGGCCGACTCACACGCCTTGGACTTCTTGGCCAGGTCGTCGACCTGGACCGTGCCCTTCTGCACGGCGATCTTCTTGCCGCAGGCGTCGTCCGAGCTGAGAGTCGAGCCGCTCTTGGCGAACCACTGGGTGCCCGCGCTGAAGTAGCTGACCATCGAGGCCACCTTGAGGCGATCGGGGTTGATCGTGAACGAGGAGACCCCGACATCGTACTTGCCGGACGTGGTGACGCCGGGAACGATGTCGTCGAAGGCGCTGGTGACCCACTGGGTCTTCAGTCCGAGCTTGGCCGCGACGGCGTCGAACAGTTCGACGTCCCAGCCGATCACGGTCTTGCCGTCGGTGTCCAGGGACTCGTTCGGTGCGTAGGAGGAGTCGACGCCGATTTTGACCACTCCTGCGGTCTTGATCTCGGCGGGCACGAGCGCGAGCAGGGCCTCGTCCGTGCTGCCGGTCGCGGTGATGGCTGGACCTGCGGGCTTGTCCTCGCTTTTGTCGCCGCAGGCGGACAGGCCCATGGTGCCAATCAGGGCCACAGCGCCAGAGGCAAGGAAACGACGTCGAACTGAAGCGGAAATCACGGCGCTTTCCTCCAGGAAGTACGGGATCTCCACAGATCCACGGTGTGTGCAGAATATCTTCGTGTTACGACAGGTCAGTACGGTTAAGAGGACATACCGATCGTGCTACACGAGTGTTCGGAGATCGGTCAAGGAACTAGGGTCGGCTGTATGCGCTGGACTGCGACTGCTCTCCTTTTCCTGCTGCTCGCCGGTTGCGGCTCCCCCGGCCCCGTGGTCTACGACGAGCCGGCCCGTCCGGTTCGGGACGGAGAGAAACCGATCAAGGCCCGCCCGTACCGCGACGGTCTGATCATCTTCACCCCGATCGGGGTCAGCACGGGCATCCACACGCTGGTGGGCAGCCATGCGGACTGGCCCGCCAAGGGTCAGTTCATCCGAATTCGGATGATTATCGACAACGACTACTCGACCTTTCACAAGATCGATCTTACTCAACAGCTGCTGGTCACCACCGACGGAGTCGAGCACTCCATCGATGGCGACGGCACCAGCATCAAACGCCAGCCGCCGGAGACCGAACTCGGTGCCCACGACCGGGTCGAACTCGACCTCTACTACGACATTCCCGCCACGGCGGCCCTCCATGAACTGCGCCTTTACGGAGCGCCCGTCACGGACCTGGGCATCGAGATCCCCCACGATCCGGGCGTACGGGTTCCGCTCAGGTGAGCCTCTTCTCCTCTCCGCCGTCGTCCAATTCCGCGGGGACGGGAGCAGGAGCGGCCGGTTCGTCGGTGACCAGGTCGCCACCGAGGTAGGCAGCCCGGACCTCCGGGTCGTCCAGCAGATCCGACGCGGGAGCCGATTTGACGACCCGGCCGGTCTCCAGCACATAGGCCCGGTGTGCCAGCTTGAGCGCCTGTTGGGCGTTCTGCTCCACCAGCAGGACCGTCGTTCCCCGCCGATTGATCTCCGCGATGATCGAGAAGATCTGCTTGACCAGGATCGGTGCCAGACCCATCGACGGCTCGTCGAGCAGGAGCACCTTGGGCTTGGTGACCAGCGCCCGGCCGATCGCGAGCATCTGCTGCTCACCGCCCGACATGGTGCCCGCGATCTGCGTCCGGCGCTCGGCCAGCCGCGGGAACAGGTCGTAGGCCTCGCTGATCTCCTTGGCGGGGTCGCTCCTGCGCGCATAGGCACCCATGAGCAGGTTCTCGTGGACCGTCATGCCAGGGAAGATTCCCCGGCCCTCGGGGGCCTGCCCGATGCCCGCGATCACCCGCTTGTGGCCCGGCATCTTGCTGATGTCCTCGCCGAGGAACGAGATCTTCCCTTGCGACAGCGGACGCAGCCCCGAGATGGTCTTGAGTGTGGTCGTCTTGCCCGCGCCGTTCGCGCCGATCAGCGTGACGATCTCGCCCTCGGCCACCTCGATCGAGATGCCCTTGATGGCCTCGATCTTGCCGTAGTGAACGTGCACGTCGCTCAGCTCAAGAAGCATCGTCAGCCACCCCCAGGTACGCCTCGATGACCCTAGGGTCGCTCTGCACCTCACGCGGCAGGCCGTCGGCGATCTTCTCGCCGAAGTCCAGCACCGCGATCCGGTCGCTGATGCCCATCACCAGGCCCAT
>JBDSTJ010000233.1:0-3344 GCA_039928335.1 Streptosporangiaceae bacterium
TTCCAGCCGGGGCCGAGCACAGGACCGGTGAACAGCGACGCGTCGTAGTCCACGACCACCTTGCCGACGCCGGCGACCTTGAGCGCGGCCGCGGTCTTCTTGGCGAGGTCCGGCAGCGAGGCGAACCTGGGGTAGCCGGTCGCGGCCACGGACGACAACGTCGGGTCGCCACCGCCGACCAGGACGATCCGGTTGCCCCTGCGCACGACCTTGGTCGTGAGCCGGGCCGAGGCCCCCAGTGCAGCCAGGGCGGCGCTGGAGGTGACGACCTTGGTCACCGAGGCGGGAACGGCCGCCCGGCCGCTGTCGGCCTCCCAGAGGGTCTGCCGGGACGACGCGTCGATCACGACCCCGTTGATCTTTCCGGTGCCGACGGCGAGCGGCCCACTCAGCCGCGACGCCAGGGTCCCGGCGTCGGGAAGCCTCGCCGTCACGCCGGTCGGCGTGGCACCGTCCGGGGTTGGAGCTACGATCTGTCTGTGAGCAACGGCGGCCGGCTGGGGCGAGAGCTCCCTCTCAGGTGTGACTTTCACCACAGCCGCGGCCGCTCCAGCCGTGAAGATCTGGAGCAGAAAGAGTGTGACCAAGGCCACTGACCGGTCTCTGGTCGACACTTTCCACCCCCTCGCTCAGTCAGCAGTCACCCGTGTGCGACATCCTTGTATACACACAACACCCCATGAGACACGCATCGAACGCGCGCCGGAGGAACACAGTGGAATTCGACGTCACTATCGAGATCCCCAAGGGCTCTCGCAACAAGTACGAAGTGGACCATGAGTCCGGCCGGATCCGGCTCGACCGACTCCTGTTCACCTCGACCCAGTACCCGGCCGACTACGGCTTCGTCGAGGGCACTCTCGGTGAGGACGGCGACCCCTTGGACGCCCTCGTCCTGCTGCAGGAACCCACCTTCCCCGGCTGCCTGATCCTCTGCCGCGCCGTCGGCATGTTCCGGATGACCGACGAGGCCGGTGGCGACGACAAACTCCTGTGCGTGCCCGCCAGCGACCCCCGCAGCGAGCACCTCCGCGACATCCACCACGTCCCCGAGTTCGACCGCCTCGAGATCCAGCACTTCTTCGAGGTCTACAAGGACCTCGAGCCCGGCAAGTCCGTCGAAGGCGCCAACTGGGTCGGCCGCGTCGAAGCCGAAGAAGAGATCGTCCGCTCCCGCAAGCGCCTCGCCGACTCCGGCGGCACCCACTAGTTTTGATCATCGGCGGGTCACCACCTCCGCTGCAACCGTCGGTTTGAGAGTCTCAGTCGACCATGCTCACCCCGTGCGGGCGGAGCCTCAGCCCTGCGCGAGGTTGAGGCTCCTGCCCCGCGGGTTTTTTGGTATGCCCGTTCGGTCGGCCTCGACCGCTCCTGCAAGATCTCTCGTACGCCTGCGCGTGACCGAGGCAGCCATCCGCGCCGATTGAGGCTTTCGCACGCCTTCTGGGCAGCGGTCAGCCTGGGCGGGTCGCGCCGATGAGACCGTTACGCCAGATGGAGGAGATTCGGACTCGGGCACCGGTGTTCGGCGCTTCGATCATCTGACCGTTGCCGATGAAGATGCCGACATGGTGGATCGTGTCGGGGTTCTGGGGGTTGGTGGCGAAGAAGACCAGATCTCCGGGACGCAGCATCGAGGTGGGGACATGCGGGCCCGCGGTCCACTGGGTGCCGGTCCAGTGGTCGAGCCGGATTCCCGCCCGGGACCAGGCGTACAGCGCGAGGCCGGAGCAGTCGAAGCCACGGGTGCCGGCTCCGTGGGCGATGCCGAACGACGGGCCGCCGCGGGTGCCGCCGCCCCACGAGTAAGGCGTCCCCAGCCACTTGAGAGCCGACCGGACGACCAGCGACCCGCGCCCCGCGCCCCGGCTGTACCTGCGGATCGCACGGCCGGTGGACCGGCCCCGGCTGCTGCTCCCGCTCCGGAAGGAGCTCTTGGTGGCCAGAGCGGCTGCTCTGGCCTGGCGTTGCAGCCGCAGGGAGCCCTCACGTCGCCGCTGGAGCAGGGTGACGCGGCTTTCGGCCTGCCCGAGTTCGAGGGTGAGCTGTCTCTGCCGGGCGCTGATCCGGCTGACCGCGTCGCGCTGGGCGGCGACGGCGTTCATCGCCTCCAGCTTGGCGGCCGAGGAACTGGCCGCGACGGACTTCTGCAGGTTGAAGGCGCTCTCGGCCTGCCCCCGGAAGATCCTGGAGACTGTTTTGGCGGCTTTGATCCGGTTGAACAGGGCCGCGTGGCTATCGGTGGCCATCTGCATGAGCCCAGCCCGGTCCAGGAAGCCCTGCGGCCCTCCGCCCCCGGCGAAGACAGCGCCCATCCCGGTCATACCGGTCTGTGCACGATAGGCCTGGGAGGCGTATCCGGCGAGCTCCTGTCGAGTCGTCTCATAGCTGGCCTGGGCGTCCGCGAGCCGCTTCTGCGCCGTCTCGTAGCCGGTCCTGGCGCTGACCAGCATCACCATCTCGCCGTTGTAACGTTCCATCGCGAGCTCGGCGTCGTTCCCGAGCCGTTCGAGCTCACCGCCGGCCTGCGCGAGCAGCGCCTTGATTTGCCCGACCTGCTTCGCCTTGTTCTGCACGGTCTGTTTGGAGCGTGCGACGTCCCAGGCGCTGGGTGTCGGCGGCTTTCCCGGAACCGCCGCGAAGGCGGGTGCGCCGAGGGCGACCAGGGTCCCCACCGAGAGCGCAGCGAGCGTGCGGCGGCTTACCACCGAGTTCTTCAGTCTCGACGTCAACTGATCCCCCGTTCAAGACGCTGACTGAACCGGAGGGCCGACTGGCCCCGCTGCAGAGAGTTCTGCCGATCGTATGAGAATCGTTACCCCCGCCACTCCGCTGGTCCCGAGCTAATCGATCTTGTTTAGTGGATCTTTGCTTTACCCCGCCGACAGCCGCATCACGCAGGGCCGCATTTTGGAGTCCGCAGGGGCGTGAGCCTGCGGACAGGTGAATATCGGACCAGTCCGCAGCCGCGCAGCCCGCACGGCGGTCGGCATCGGCTGGCTCTCCGGAGGCCGACCTCCCGTCACAGTCGCCGTCACCGCGGCGTGCTCAGGCCACCGCAGTCAGTCCGCGCTGGACCGGCACACCGAAACCGGCAGGTCACACTGCAACGGTCACGTCCGTCAGCACCCACGGTGAAAGCCCTCAGGCGGCAGACGGCTCGGACGGCGGCTCCTGCTTGGCCGGGCTGGGTAGGGCGGTCACCGGGGTTGAGGGCGACTGCGGCTCGCTGGTCGGCTGGTGGGTGGGTTCCTGGCTCGGCTGGCTGGTCGGCTGAGGGGTGGGTTCGTGTGGGGGTTCGTGCGGCGGGATGTTGGTCGGCGAGTCAGAGGGGGTGGGTGGGG
>JBDSTJ010000234.1:0-5406 GCA_039928335.1 Streptosporangiaceae bacterium
ATCGGCGTCCTCGGCCCGGTTCTGGTCGGCGTCGGACACGACCAGGCCGAATGCGGCGGCGGGTTCGGGGTGCTCGGCGGAACCACAGACCTTGCACGGCTGCCCCGCGACCAGGTCCACGGCGAGCGCGGCGGCCATGCCCTCGAGGCGGGCCTGGCGCAGGTCCAGCAGGCGGGTCCGGGTTTGTTGGGCGGTGTCGATCGCGACGCGGTGGGCGTCTTCGGCCTTGGTGAGCGCGCCGGTGACCAGGTCCCGGCGGCGGGCCGAGCCGATCAGGGCGGTGGTGTCGGCAACGGCCTTGCGGGCCGCGGGCAGCCCGCCCGCCCGGATCCTGGCGGTCTCGAGCTGGGTGCGGACCTGCGCGACCAGGCCGGGCATCTCGGCGAGGGTCCGCGCCTGCGCGGCCTCTTCGGCGGCGAGCCGCTGCTCGGTGGCCCGGCCCGCGGTGAGCTCCGCGAGCACGGCCTGGTGCCGTTGGGCCTCGCCGAGCCGCTGCTCCAGGCCGGCGGTCTCGTCCCTGCGGCTGCGCTCGGCCTTGAGGAGCACGTCCGCGGGGGCGTCCTGGGGAGCGAGCGCGGCGATCCTGCGGCGGGCGGCGGCGGCGTGCGTGAGGTCGCGTTCGGCGGTGGCCCCACGGTCGGATGCCGCCCGGATGAGCGGAACGACCCGGTCGGCGCGGGCTGCGGCGTCCAACCGTGCGGCCAGGAGGTCCCGTTGCGGTCCGGCGGACTCCAGCGCCTCATGGCGCAGCAGCGCCTTGGCGTGACGATCCTGCCGGTCGAGCAGTTCTCGGGCGGCGGCCAGCGCGGTGCGGGCGGCGTCCAGGTCCGGCTGGGCCCCGGCGAGCAGGCCTTCGTTGACCTCGAGGATCGCCGCGAGCTGGCCGCCCAGCTCGGTGGCCCAGGTGACGAAGTCGTCGTCGGGCCGCTCGGAGCCGGTGGTCTCGGCGATCCGGTCGGCGGTGGACCCGGCGGCCGCCGCGAGTTCCTCGGCCTCGCGCCGGGTCGCCGCCCTGCGTTCGGCCAGCCACTTCTCGACGGCGGCGTAGATCTCGGTGGCGAACAGCTTCTCCAGCACCCTGCGGCGGTCCTCGGCCCCGGCGCGCAGGAACGCCGCGAACTCGCCCTGCGGCAGCATCGCGACCTGGCAGAACTGGGCGGCGTTCATCCCGAGCAGCCGGCCGAGGAAGTCGCCGGCCTCGTCCAGCCGGGTCGCGACCCCCTGCCAGCGCCCGCCGGTGAACTCCTCGACCAGGACGTGCGACTGTTCGAGCCTGGTGCCGGCGCCGCGCAGCTTGGGCCGTTCCCAGGCCGGGGACCGGGTGATCCGCAGTGAGCGGCCCCGGATCGTGGTCTCCAGGACGATGCCGGGGCCGACCCCGGCGGCGGCGTGGTCGCTGCGCAGCGTCTTGACCGCGTTGCGCACACCGGGGATCTGCCCGTACAGGGCGAAGCAGATCGCGTCGAGCACGCTCGTCTTGCCCGCGCCGGTCTGCCCGTTGATCAGGAACAGCCCGGCGTCGGACAGCGCCGAGAAATCGACCTCCTCGGTGCCCGAGAAGGGCCCGAACGCGGTGATCTTGAGGTTGTGCAGTCTCACACGGCCACCCGGGGCTCAGGAACCTTGATCTTCTCTTCCTGCCGGCAGCAGGTGAACGCGTCGCTCAGCAGCGCCCGCTCGGCCTCGTCGGCCGGCGCGTCACCCATCTCCGCGACGAAGTCGCAGGCCAGGTCGAGCCCCGACCGCTCTGCCCGGGGCACCCAGTCGTCGCCGGTCTCGGCGGACTCCGAAGGCTCGAAGCCCAGCATCAGCACGTGCGGGAACCGGGCCCGCAGCCGGTCCATCGCCCCGGCGGGCCGCTGGGCGTCGGTCAGCGTGACCTGGAGCCAGTGCTCGGTGAACCTCTCGTGGGCGCTGTCGGCCAGCAGGTCGGGGAGCGTGCCCCGGAGCCGGGCGAGCCGGCGCGGCACCGGGGCCTGGACGAACGCGCTCTCCTTGACGCCGTCGACGCCCAGGTCCACCAGCCAGGAGCCCTTGACCTGGTGTTCCTCGGAGAAGGAGTAGGCGAGCGGCGAGCCCGAGTAGCGGACCGTGTCAGTGATCTGCTTGCGGCCGTGCAGGTGGCCCAGGGCCACGTAGTCGATGCCGTCGAAGACGTTGGCCGGCACGAACGACACACCGCCGACGGAGATGTCGCGTTCGCTGTCACTGGTCTCGCCGCCGAGGACGAAGGAGTGCGACAGCACCACCCGAGGACCGGGGTGGGCATGCGCGTTGACCCGGCGCATCGCCTCGGTCAGCACGGCCGTGTGGGTTCGCTCGGCCAGGCCCCACGGTGTCCGGACCAGCTCGGGCTCCAGGTAGGGGATGCAGTGGAAGGCCACGCCGTCCAGGACGACGGGCCGGCCGACGGCGGTGGCCTCGGTCCGGACGTACACTCCGGCCTTGTCCATCAGCCCCGAGCCGACGCCCAGCCGGGTGGCCGAGTCGTGGTTGCCCGCGATCAGCACGACCCGGGTCAGGTCGGACAGCCGGCGCAGCGTCTCGCCGTAGAGCCGCACCGCGTCGACCGGCGGGATGGCCCGGTCGTAGACGTCGCCGGAGACGAGCACGCAGTCGACGGCCTCGTTCCGTACGGTCTCGACGAGGTGGTCGGCGAAGGTCGCCTGTGCGCCCAGGAGGTCCTCTCGGTGGAAGGATCTGCCGAGATGCCAGTCGGAGGTGTGAAGAATTCGCATGTCAGGGGAGACCTTAGGCACCACCGGTGACACTTGCGGCGCAGAAACGCCGGTGAGTCCCAAAGGATCACCAAATCCCCGTAACCTCCGAGCCCGGCCGGGACGCGCCGGACGACAGGTCATACCCTGAGCCGGTGAGACCTTTTGTCCTTCTGAGCTGCGCCATGTCCGTCGACGGCTACATCGACGACATGACGTCCGAGCGCCTGAGACTGTCCAATCCGGCCGACCTCGACCGGGTTGACGCCGTGCGCGCGACCTGTGACGCCATCCTCGTCGGCGCGAACACGATCAGGCGTGACGACCCGTCGCTGCTGGTCAAGTCCGAGTCGCGCAGGTCGGGGCGGACCTCCCGGGGGTTGTCGGCCGACCTCACCAAGGTGACGCTGACCGCCGGCGGCGACCTCGACCCGGGCTCCCGTTTCTTCACCACCGGTGACGCGCCGAAACTCGTCTACACGACGTCGGACTCGGCGGCCGCGCTGGCCGGGCGGCTCGGCGAGGTCGCCACGGTCGTCGACACCGGCGAAACCGTGCACCTGCCGTCGATGCTCGTCGACCTGGCCAACCGGGGGATCCACCGGCTGCTGGTCGAGGGCGGCGGCGGCGTCCACACCCGGTTCCTGTCGGCCGGGGTCGTCGACGAACTGCACCTGGTGATCGCGCCGTTCTTCGTCGGCGACCCGTCCTCGCCGCGGTTCGTCCATCCGGGGGTGTTCCCGCAGACGCCGGACCGGCCGATGCGGCTGGTCGGGACGACCCGGATCGGCGATGTGGCCCTGCTCCGCTACACGATCGGAACCCACCGTGGATGACCGCAGATGGCTGGAGCTCGCCTGTCAGCTGGCGACGCTCTGCCCGCCCTCCGACACCGCCTTCTCGGTCGGGGCCGTCCTGGTCGGCCCGGACGGGTCGGAGCTCAGCCGGGGCTTCTCCCGCGAGGACGACCCGACCGTGCACGCGGAGGAGTCCGCGCTGGAGAAGCTCCACCACGAGACTTCGCTGACCGGGTCGACGATGTACAGCTCGCTGGAGCCCTGCGCGAAGCGCTCGTCCCGGCTGGTCCCCTGTTCCACGCTGATCATCCAGACCCAGATCCCCCGGGTGGTCTTCGCCTGGCGCGAACCCGACCTGTTCGCGGACTGCGACGGCGTGGAGCTGCTGAAGGCCGCGGGGATCGAGGTCGTGGAGCTGCCGGGGTTCGAGGCGATGGCCAAGAAACCCAACCGGCATCTGCTCAAATGAGACTCCAGTCCAGACAAGTGCCCACCGCTGATGGATAATCGGTGCGAACGTGAGATGCTGGGCGGATAACCAAGCAAGCATTCGGTTGGATTCACCCTCCGGACGACCACACCCCGGGTTGGAGGACCCCTATGCGTGAACACGATCGGCTGTTCATCGGCGGCGACTGGGTCGCACCTGCTGGCACCGCGACGATCGACGTCATCTCCCCCCACACCGAGGAACTGATCGGCCGGGTGCCCGACGGCACCGAGGCCGACATCGACCGGGCGGTCGCAGCGGCCCGCGAGGCCTTCGACCACGGTCCCTGGCCGCGCTACAGCCCGGCCGAGCGCGCCGAGATCGTCGGCCGCCTGTCGGCGATCTACGCCGAGCGCACCCAGGAGATGGCCGACCTGGTCACCGCCGAGATGGGCTCGCCCGCGCTGTTCTCGGTCTTCGCCCAGGCCGCGATCCCGCAGATGGTCCTGCAGTACTACGTGGACCTCGCCAAGACCTACACCTGGGAGGACGAGCGGCCCGGCATGCTCGGCCCGGTCACGGTCACCCGTGAGCCGGTCGGCGTCGTCGCGGCGATCGTGCCGTGGAACGTCCCGCAGTTCACCCTGATGCTCAAGCTCGCCCCGGCCCTGATCGCCGGCTGCACGGTCGTGGCCAAGCCCTCTCCGGAGACGCCGCTGGACACCTACCTGCTCGCCGAGTGGATCAAGGAGGCGGGCATCCCGGACGGCGTCGTCAACATCGTGCCCGCCGGGCGCGAGGTCGGCGCCTACCTGGTCGCGCACAAGGACGTCGACAAGGTGTCCTTCACCGGCTCGACGGCCGCCGGGCGGGCCATCGGCGCGGTCTGCGGCCAGCAGCTCAAGCGGGTCACCCTGGAGCTCGGCGGCAAGTCCGCCGCGATCATCCTGGAGGACGCCGACCTGGCCACCACGATCGAGGGCTTCAAGCTTGCCTCGCTGATGAACAACGGCCAGGCCTGCGCCGCGCAGACCCGGATCCTCGCCCCGCGCAGCCGCTACGACGAGATCGCCGACGCGCTCTCCACCATGGTCAGCGGCCTGGTCGTGGGCGACCCCGCCGACTGGGGGACCGAGGTCGGCCCGTTGGTGGCCAAGCGCCAGCAGGAGCGGGTCGAGGGCTACATCAAGATCGGTCAGGACGAGGGCGCCAAGATCATCGCTGGTGGTCTCGACCGGCCCTACGACCGGGGCTGGTATGTGGCTCCGACCGTCTTCGGCAATGTCACCAACGACATGCGCATCGCCCAGGAAGAGATCTTCGGCCCGGTCCTGGCGCTGATCTCCTACGAGGACGAAGCCGACGCCATCCGTATCGCCAACGACAGCGAATACGGCCTCGGCGGTTCGGTCTGGACCGGGGACGTCGACCACGGCGTCGCGGTGGCCCGTCAGATCCGCAC
>JBDSTJ010000235.1:0-2978 GCA_039928335.1 Streptosporangiaceae bacterium
GTGCGCACCAGGCGCGGCACCAGCACCACGCCGCCTCGGACGGCGGCCTGCGGCTCGTCCTGGTCCAGGACCGCACGGACGGCGTTCACGACGCCGCCGGTTCCGTCCTGGAGAGCCAGGAGGGTGAACCTGCCGGGATTCTCGCTCTGGGCGCTGCGCACCAGACCCCAGGCACCGGCCACCGCCGCGCCGGTGGGGTCGCGGGTCAGCAGCACCAGCCGGGTCCCGGCCAGCTCCGGCTCCGACAGCCAGGCCCTGACCAGCGTCAGTGCCTGTTCCGTGGCTGCCAGCCCTGCGACGTCCATGGCCTGCGAGCCGGTGCGGATCTCGGTGAGGGCGACCGGCGGGGCCGGTTCGCCGGCCTCGATCGCCCGCACGAGCGCCTCAAGGTCGGCGTAGTGGGCCAGGTCTTCGCCGCCGGTGGCACCCAGTTCGACCCAACCGGTCGCCTGGTGCTGCTGCGGCAGGTCGGGCAGCGGAGTCCAGTCCAGGGTGAACAGACCGCGCACCTCGCGCTGCCGTGCGGCGCGCAACTGCTGTTCGCTGGTCTCACGCAGGTGGAGGGTGTCGATGCTCAGGACCGGTGCGCCGGCCGGATCGGTGAGGGTGACCCGCAGGGCGCGCTCACCCGCTGCGGCGGCCGGGCCCTGCGGGGACAGCCGGACCCGCAGGGCGGTGCTGCCGCCAGCGCTGAGCGAGACGCCGCCCCAGGCGAACGGCAGCCACAGCCGCCTCTGGTCCCGAGCACCGTCGAACCGGCCGGTGAGGAAGATCGGATGCAGGGCGGCGTCCAGCAGGGCTGGATGAACGCCGTACCCGCCGGGATCACCTGCCGTCTCCGGCAGGCTCACCTCGGCGAGCAGGTCAGGCCCGTCCCGCCACACCGCCTGGAGCCCCTGGAAGGCGGGACCGTACTCATAGCCGCCGGCCGCGGCCAGCTCGTAGAAGCCCGACACGTCCACCGGCTCGGCTCCCGGCGGCGGCCACGGCCCGTCCAGGCGGTCCCCCGCCGGACCGGCCGGCTCAGGGCGGAGAACGCCCTCGGCGTGGCAGGTCCACTCATCCGAGCCCTGGTCGGGACGGGAGTGGATCCTCACCTCACGGCGTCCGTCGGGATCCGCCGCACCGGTTGCCACCTGGACCCGCACCGCTCCCGACTCGGGCAGGACGAACGGGGCCTGCAACGTCAGCTCCTCGACGCAGGCGCCCACCTCGTCGGCGGCGCGCAGCGCCCAGTCCACCAGGGCGGCCCCCGGCAGCAACGCCGTCCCCGCCACCAGGTGCTCGGCCAGCCAGGCTCCGGTCTGCCGCGACAGCCTGCCGGTCAGCACCCGGGTACCGCCGTCGGCCAGTTCCACGGCCGCGCCCAGCAGCGGGTGACCGGCCGGGAGGAGACCCAGCCCCGCGGCGTCCGTCCCGCCGGTGCCGCCGTCGAGCCAGTACCGCTCCCGCTGGAAGGCATAGGTGGGCAGGTCCACCACCTGGGCGGCGGGGAACCAGGCGGTCCAGTCGACGGGCACACCCGCGGTGTGCAGGCGGGCGAGGGCGTGGGTGAAGGCCTGGATCTCGGGCTGCCGCCCGTTGAGCGCCGACAGGACCAGGGGCGCGTCCGCGTCGAGGGTCCGCTGGGTCGCGGTGGCCAGCACCGGGTCGGGGCCCAGCTCCAGGAACGCTCTGGTCCCCGGGGCGGCGTGGGTGACGGCCGGGTGGAACAGGACGGGCCTGCGGATGTGCTCGGCCCAGTAGCCGGGCGTGGCGATGCTCTCGTCGGCCGGCAGCCCGGTGAGGTTGCTGATCAGCGGGATCACCGGCGGGTGATAGCTGATCTCACTGATCGCTTCGGTGAAGTCCCCGAGGACGGGGTCCATCAGCGGCGAGTGGAAGGCGTGGCTGACCGCGAGAGACTTGATCTTGCGGTCCCGCCCGGCCCAGCGCGCGCCGAGTTCGGCGACCAGGTCGGCGGGGCCGGAGATCACCGTGCTGTCGGGGGTGTTGAGGGCGGCCACGACCACCCGGCCGTCGTGCCGGGCCAGGTCGTCGGCGAGTTCCTCGGCCGTGGCCTGGATCGCCGTCATCGCCCCGCCGGTCGGCAGCCCGCCCATCAGCCCGGCCCGCGCGGCGACCAGCCGGCAGGCGTCGGGCAGGTCGAAGACCCCGGCGACGTGTGCGGCGGCGATCTCACCGAGGGAATGGCCGATCACCACGTCGGGCCGGATCCCGGCCGACCCGAGCAGCCGGGCCAGGGCGACCTGCAACGCGAACAACCCCGCCTGGGCGTAGGTGGTGTGGTCCAGCAGGTCCTTGTCCCCGGTGAACACCACCTCGCCGAGCGGGTGCTCCAGGTGGTCGTCGAGGAATTCGTCGAGGTGGTCGCACACCTCGTCGAAGGCCGCCGCGAACACCGGGAACCGCACGTACAGGTCGGCTCCCATGCCGACGCGCTGGCTGCCCTGGCCGCTGAACAGCCAGACGATCCTCCCGGGGACCGTCGTGCCCGGCCCGGCCACGGCCGGATGCGGGTCCCCCGCCGCCAGGGCCTCGAGGGCCGCGTCCCATTCGGCCCGGCCCTCACCCACCACCACGGCGCGGTGGTCCAACGCCGATCTCGTGGTCAACAGCGACCAGCCGAGATCGGCCGGTGCCGCGCCGACGGACGCCCCCACCAGGGCCGCAGCCTGCGCGCGCAGCGCCTGCCCGTCCCGCGCTGAGATCACCCACGGCACCGTTCCGGCCCCGGTGCCGGTGTCGCTCAGCGGCACCGGCACCGGCACGTGAGCTTCGGGTAGGTGTTCCAGGATCAGGTGCGCGTTCGTGCCGGAGATGCCGAACGACGACACCCCCACCCGGCGCGGATGGTCCGAGCCCGGCCATGCGACGTTCTCCGTCAGCAGCCTCCAGGTTCGGGTCCGTCGCCAGGATCAGCTCGGTCACCTGACCGTCGGCCAGCCTGACCATCAGTTCCCGGATGCGCAGGTCCT
>JBDSTJ010000236.1:0-6001 GCA_039928335.1 Streptosporangiaceae bacterium
ACCATGCCCACCCAGGACATGGTGATCGGCCTCTACTGGCTGACCGGCGAGAAGCCCGCTGAGATCGCTCCCGGCACCGGGCGCGCGTTCAGCAACGTGTCCGAAGCGATCATGGCCTACGACCGCCACGAGCTCTCGCTCCAGGCGCTGGTGCAGATCCGCTTCAAGGACATCCCGCCGCCGCGCGGCTGGGTCGCGCCCGAGGGCTATGAGACGGGTCAGCCGTACCGGCTCGAGACCACCCTGGGCCGCGCCCTGTTCAACGAGACCCTGCCTGACGACTACCCCTTCGTGAACTACGAAGTGGGCAAGAAGCAGCTGTCGGTCATCGTGAACGAGCTCGCCGAGACCTACCCCAAGGTCAAGGTCGCGGTCGCGCTGGACGCCCTCAAGGCGTCGGGTTTCCACTGGGCCACCCGGTCCGGTGTCACCATCGCCATCGACGACGTCATCGCGCCGCCGAACAAGCAGGAGATCCTGTCGGGGTATGAGACGCGCGCCGACAAGGTGCAGCGTGAGTACGAGCGTGGTCTGATCACCGACGACGAGCGCCGTCAGGAGCTCATCGAGATCTGGACCCACGCCACCAGCGAGGTCGCCGCGGACATGATGGCGGAGTTCGAGCGCCAGCCGTACAACCCGATCTGGATGATGGTCAACTCCGGCGCCCGGGGCAACCCGATGCAGGTCCGGCAGATCTCCGGAATGCGCGGCCTGGTCTCCAACCCCAAGGGCGAGACCATCCCGCGTCCGATCAAGTCCTCGTTCCGCGAGGGCCTGTCGGTCCTGGAGTACTTCATCTCCACGCACGGTGCCCGCAAGGGCCTGGCCGACACCGCGCTGCGCACCGCCGACTCGGGTTACCTGACCCGTCGTCTGGTGGACGTGGCCCAGGACGTCATCGTCCGGGAGATCGACTGCGGCACCGACCGCACGATCCCGTTCCGGATCGCCGACAAGCTGGAGAACGGCACGCTGGTCAAGCTGGCCACCTCCGAGAGCAGCCTGGTCGGCCGGACGATCGCCAACGACATCGAGGTCGACGGGACGGTCATCGTCCCGGGCGTCAGCGACATGTCGGATGCGGTCATCACCCGGCTGATCGAGGCCGGCATCGAAGAGGTCCGGACCCGCTCCGCGCTGGTCTGCGAAGCCAAGATCGGTGTCTGCGCCAGCTGCTACGGCCGCTCGCTGGCCACCGGCAAGCTGGTGGACGTCGGCGAGGCCGTCGGCATCATCGCCGCGCAGTCCATCGGTGAGCCCGGCACGCAGCTGACGATGCGCACGTTCCACACCGGTGGTGTGGCCGGCGCTGACATCACGCACGGTCTGCCGCGCGTCCAGGAGCTGTTCGAGGCTCGGATCCCCAAGGGTCTGGCCCCGATCACCGAGGTCGCCGGCCGGATCAAGATCGACGAGACCGAGCGCACGCGCAAGATCATCGTCGTGCCGGACAACGGCGACGAGGAGATGCCGTACCCGGTGTCGATGCGTTCGCGCCTCCTGGTCAAGGAGGGCGACCACGTCGAGGTCGGCCAGCAGCTGATCCAGGGCACGATCAACCCGCACGAGGTGCTGCGCATCCTCGGCCCGCGCGCGGTCCAGCTCCACCTGGTCCACGAGGTCCAGGAGGTGTACCGCTCGCAGGGTGTGTCCATCCACGACAAGCACATCGAGATCATCGTGCGCCAGATGCTGAAGCGGGTGAACATCCTCGAGTCCGGGGACACCACCCTGCTCCAGGGCGACCTGATCGAGCGCCCGATCTTCGAGCGCACGAACCGTGCCGTGGTGGCCGAGGGCGGGTCTCCCGCCGCCGGCCGTCCGGTCCTGATGGGCATCACCAAGGCTTCGCTGGCCACCGAGTCCTGGCTGTCGGCGGCGTCCTTCCAGGAGACCACCCGGGTCCTCACGGAGGCAGCGATGCACTCCAAGAGCGACTCGCTGCTGGGCCTCAAGGAGAACGTCATCATCGGCAAGCTCATCCCGGCGGGTACGGGCATGCCCCAGTACCGCAACGTCCGGGTCGAGCCCACCGAAGAGGCCAAGGCGGCCGTCTACTCCGTCGGTTCCTACGACGACGGCGGCGACTACTCCTTCGGCACGGGCTCCGGCGAAGCCGTCCCGCTCGAGGAGTACGACTTCGGCCAGTACGGCAGGTAGACACCACAGCACCACGCCAACGGGCCGTCTCCCTCAGGGGAGACGGCCCGTTGGGGTGTACGGGCTGTCCGTGACCTCCCGCGGGCTCCACCAGGAATAGGGTCCGATCATGGGCCTTGCGAATGTGATCGTTCTTGTCGTGGTGCTGGCGGGCGTGGTGGGGGTGTGCTTCCTGGTCGTTCGGCGCCTTTACGGGCTTCGCTGAGCGTTACGCTGGGGCGCATGGAGATCGTGTTCGAGCATGAACTGCACCCCGACCTCAAGCCGCTGGAGTTCCTCCTCGGCACCTGGGAGGGTGACGGGCTGGGGAGCTACGCCGAGAACGGGGACTACCCGGGGGTGGACAAGTTCCGCTTCACCCAGCAGATCACGTTCACCCAGATCGGGAAGCCGTTCCTGATCTACAACAGCCGGACGTGGCTGCTGGACGAGGAGTTCAAGCAGGGCCGGGCGCTGGCCACCGAGAGCGGCTTCTGGCGCTGCCGGCCCGACCGGCAGGTCGAGGTGATGCTGGCCCACCCCACCGGGATCGTGGAGATCTACCTGGGCGAGGTGGCGTTCAACCGGGTGGAGCTGGCGACCGACGCGGTGGTGCGGACGGCGACCGCCAAGGAGGTCACCGGCGGCAAGCGGATGTACGGGCTCTTCCCCGACCAGGGGGACGGCAGCGCGAGGGACCTCGGCTGGGTGTATGAGATGCAGGCCATGGGCCAGCCGCTGCAGGTCCACCTGTCGGCACAGCTCAAGAAGGCCCAATAGCGCAAGGCCGGGAAAAGAACGATCCCCGGACCTGCCTCATGGGAGGCTGACCAGCAGGACTGGCTGGTCGGTCCGGGGATCGGGTGTCTGCCTGGTATTGCGCCAGGAGACCGTCCACACATGCTTTGAACCGGACGGCTCCCTCAGCGGGCAGCCACCTCGCAAGTCCTAGTACAAATCATTTCGTGGACCACCTCCTCTCGTGCGTGGGACCGACGCTACGTCAGCCTCCCGGCGGCGGGCAAGTGATTAATTCCGGACGTAGGATCGGTGCATGGCGGACACGTGGCAGGACGAGCTGAGAGCCCGGGGATACCGGGTGACTCCGCAGCGCCAGCTGGTCCTCGAGGCGGTCGCCGCGCTGGAGCACGGCACCCCGGAGGAGATCTGCGCGCAGGTGCAGCGGACCGCCAGGGGCGTCAACATCTCCACCATCTACCGGACGCTCGAGCTCCTTGAGGAGCTGAGCATGGTGAAGCACGCCCACACCGGGCACGGCCCGCCCAACTACCACCTGGCCACCGAGGCCGACCACGTGCACCTGCGGTGCCGGGGCTGCGGCAAGGTCCAGGACGTGCCGCCGAGCGTGGCGACCGGCCTGGTCACCGCGCTGGACCGGGACTACGGCTTCGAGACCGACGTCCACCACCTCACGGTGTTCGGGCGATGCGGGGATTGCAGGAAATCGTGACGTTCTACGCGGAAGCCCCCGATGACACGGTCGCCGCCCACTTCGGCGACCCGTTCGCGGAACAGAAGGCGCTCCTGGGTGGTGAGGCCGTCGTGGAGCGCGGCAACCGGGGCGTGGTGCGGGTCAGCGGGCCGGATCGGCTCTCCTGGCTGCACAGCCTGCTGAGCCAGCACCTCACGGCACTCCCGCCGTATGAGGCCACTGAGGCCCTCCTGCTCAGCCCCAACGGCCACGTCGAGCACCACCTGGCGTTGGTGGACGACGGCGAGTCGGTCTGGGCGCACGTCGAGCCCGGCACCGCCCCGGACCTGGTCGCCTTCCTCGACCGGATGCGGTTCATGCTCCGGGTCGAGGTCGCCGACGTGACGGCCGACTTCAAGGTCGTGACCGGCGCGGCCGAGGGCACGCTGGAACTGCCCGACGTGGCCGGTCGGAGCTTCATCGTGCCGCGCACCGCGGTGTTCCCGGACGCGAGGCCGGCCGGGATCTGGGCCTACGAGGCGCTGCGGATCGCCGCGCACCGGCCGCGGTTCGGTCTCGACACCGACCACCGCACGATCCCGCACGAAATGGGCTGGATCGAGCAGGCCGTTCACCTCAACAAGGGCTGCTACCGGGGCCAGGAGACCGTCGCCCGGGTGCACAACCTGGGCCGCCCGCCGCGCCGGCTGGTCTTCCTGCACCTGGACGGCAGCGCCGACCGGCTGCCGGCGCACGGCTCCGAGATCGTCCTCGACGGCCGCACGGTCGGTTTCGTCGGCTCGGCCGCCCGGCACTATGAGCTGGGCCCGATCGCGCTCGCGCTGGTCAAACGCAACGTCCCGGTCGAGGCGACCCTCCAGGCCGAGGAGGTCGCGGCCGCCCAGGAGGTGGTGGTCTCGCCCGACACCGGGGCCAACGTCAAGATCGATCCAGGGCTCCGTCGTCGGCTTTAGGCATGCTACGGGCAAAAATGGGATAAAAGAATGATCGAGGTTCCTTCACTGGAGGCGGTCGCGGTCATGATGCCCAATCAGCGCAAAGCTCGCCCCAAGGCCCGCGAGGAGGTCAGGCGCGGCCTGCACGGCCGAGAGCGTGAGCTCCTCGCGTGGTGGCTGACGTTCACGACGCTGGTCGCGGTCGGCGTGCTGTTCTGGCAGCCGCGCCTGCTGCTGGTCACCCTGCTGCTCTGGTGCCTGTATGAGTTCTGCCTCGTCCCCACCAAGTGCCGGGTCAAGACCCGGCAGGGCGCGGCCTGCATGGAGCCGGTCCGGGGCCGGGCGTTCGCGCACAGCACAGCCCACCAGAGCGTCAAGAACGATGGCCTGTGGAAGTTGATCGGCCGGGCCAACCCCCACCACGAGCCGGCGATCGCCAGCCCCAACCGGGACACCGGCGTCGTCCTGGTCTCCCCGAAGTTCCGCGGCCGCCTGGCCGAGGAGGACCGGATCGTTCTCTACCTGGCCGGCGCCGGCACCCTCGTCGCCCTGATCGGGATGGTCTGGGGCCTGTTCTAGACCTCGAGGATGAGGGTGAGGGGTCCGTCGTTGAGGAGTGACACTTTCATGTCCGCGCCGAAACGGCCGGTCTCCACCCGGGCCCCGAGTGCGCGCAGGGCGGCCACGACCGCGTCGAGGAGGGGTTGGGCGACGGGGCCCGGGGCCGCCTCGTTCCAGGACGGGCGGCGGCCCTTGCGGGTGTCGGCGTAGAGCGTGAACTGGCTGATCACCAGAAGCGGGGCTCCGACGTCGGAGCAGGACAGTTCGCCGTCGAGGATCCGCAGCCCCCACAGTTTGGCCGCGAGCCGTGCTGCCCGGGCGGGGGTGTCGTCATGGGTCACGCCCACCAGGACCATCAGCCCGGTCTCGTTGATCGCCCCGATGATCTCGCCGTCGACCCGGACGGCGGCCTCCGTCACCCGCTGTACCACTGCTCTCATGGGCCCAGTCTGCCACTGTGATCATGTCGGCTAATGTGGGCGATATGTCGGGTGCTGCGGAGTTCGGTGTGGACAGTCCGGTCCTGGTGGAGGTCGAGCGCTCGGGATTCGTCGAGTCGCGTCACCGGGGGGTCGCGATCGCGCTGAACGCCGACGGCACCGAGGCCGTCTGCTGGGGCGACCCGGTCCGGCCGATCTTCCCGCGCTCGACGGTCAAGCCGCTCCAGGCCGTCGCCATGGTCCGCAGCGGGCTCACGCTCGACGGTGAGCTCCTGGCTCTGGCCGCCGCCAGCCACTCGGGCGAGGACTTCCACGTCGCGGGCGCCCGGACGATCCTGGCCGGCGCGGGCCTGACCGAGGCCGAGCTCCAGTGCCCGGTGGACTGGCCGATGGACGCCGAGGCCGAGCGCGCGGTCGTCCGGGCCGGTGCAGGCCCGTCCAGGCTGCTGATGAACTGCTCGGGCAAGCAC
>JBDSTJ010000237.1:0-3088 GCA_039928335.1 Streptosporangiaceae bacterium
CGACTTGGCGTAGAAGACCTCGTCGCCGACCGTCACGACCTTGGGGTCGGCGGCCAGGTCAACGGAGGTGACGTCGTCGGTCACCAACTCGGTGCCGAACCGCTCGGCCTGCTTGCGCAGGTTCTCCATGAACTCCGGACCCATGATCCCGTCGGGGAATCCGGGAAAGTTCTCGACTTCGGTGGTGTTCATGAGTGCGCCGCCGGCGGTCACGGAGCCTTCGAAGAGGAGAGGCTTGAGATCCGCCCGGGCCGCGTAGATCGCAGCCGTGTAGCCCGCGGGACCGGACCCGATAATGATCACGTTGCGGACTTCGGTGCTCACGTCTGCTCCTCTTGGTGGTTGCTGGTGGCGTCAACAGATCCTAAGGGTCCGTCATTCCCTGGTGCGCTTCGGAAGCTTGATCAGCCTGACCAGGTCCGACGGGCCTAAGGTGGAGACGTGGCGGAGATCATGTTGTTTCATTCGGTGTACGGGTTGCGGCCGGCTGTGCGTGAGGCGGCCGAGAGATTGCGCGGCGCCGGGCACCAGGTGCACATTCCTGATCTGTACGAAGGTCAGACTGCGGACTCGATGGAGGCCGGCCAGGCCATCCTGGCGGGCTTCGGCCGGGAGGAGTTGCTGCAGCGAGCCGTCAAGGCCTCGGCTCCGCACGCACGCGAGGGCTTGGTCTACGCGGGATTCTCCCTGGGCGCGGCGGTGGCCCAGACCCTGGCGCTCGCTGACGAGCGGACCAGGGGGCTCCTGTTGATCCACGGCACCTCGGACCTGTCGGAGGACGCGACCACCGAGATTCCGGTGCAGTTGCACGTGGCAGACCCCGACCCCTACGAGACCGACGACTGGCTCAACTCCTGGTATCCGGAGATGCGCCGTGCCGGGGCCGAGGTCGAGGTCTTCCGCTACCGGGGGGCCGGCCACCTGTTCACCGACCCCCGGCTGCCCGACTATGACGCGCACGCCGCCGAGCAGGCCTGGGCGATCGCCCTAGACTTCCTCGGCGAGATTTAGCCGCGCCCACTCCACCAGCGCCGTCGTTGCCGCCTCCTTGCCGAGAATTCCCTGGTCAAGGCGGAGATCAAGCAGGAATTTGTAGGCCCTGCCGACCTGGGGTCCAGGCGTGATGCCGAGGATCTCCTGGATCTCGACGCCGTCGAGTTCGGGGCGGATCCGGCCGAGTTCCTCCTCGGACTCCAGCCGGGCGATCCGCTCCTCGAGCGCGTCGTAGGTCCGGGACAGCCGTTCGGCCTTGCGCTTGTTACGGGTGGTGCAGTCGGCGCGGGTGAGCTTGTGCAGGCGCAGCAGCAACGGCCCGGCGTCGCGGACATAGCGCCGGACGGCCGAGTCGGTCCATTCGCCGTCGCCGTAGCCGTGGAAGCGCAGGTGCAACTCGACCAGCCGGGACACGTCCGCGATGACCTCTTTGGGGTAGCGCAGCGCGGTGAGGCGCTTGCGGGTCATCTTCGCGCCGACCATCTCATGGTGGTGGAAGGAGACCCGGCCGCCCTCCTCAAAGGCCCGGGTGCGCGGCTTGCCGATGTCGTGCAGCAGCGCGGCGAGGCGCAGGATCAGGTCAGGGCCTTCGGTCTCCTGGGCGATGGCCTGCTCCAGGACGATCAGTGAGTGCTCGTACACGTCCTTGTGCCGGTGGTGCTCGTCGATCTCCAGCCGGAGTCTGGGCAGCTCGGGCAGCACGTGCTCGGCGAGGCCGGCGGCGACCAGGGTTGCCAGGCCCTCGCGCGGGTGCGCGCCGCAGACCAGCTTGGACAGCTCGGTCTGGACCCGTTCGGCGGAGACGATCGTGATCCGGTCGGCCATGTCCCGGAGCGCGGCCTCGACCGGCGCGGCGACGGTGAAGCCGAGCTGGGACACGAACCTGGCGGCGCGCATCATCCGCAGCGGGTCGTCGCTGAAGGAGTCCTCGGGCGCGCCGGGGGTGCGCAGGACCCTGGCGCGCAGGTCGTCGAGGCCGCCGAACGGGTCGGCGAACTCCCCGACGCCGAGCCGCCACGCCATGGCGTTGACCGCGAAGTCACGCCGACGCAGATCCTCGACCAGGGACGTTCCATAGGACACCTCTGGTTTGCGGCTCTTGGGGTCATAGGACTCGCTGCGGTAGGTCGTCACCTCGAGCTGGTGGTCGCCCTTGCGCAGTCCCACCGTGCCGAACTCGATGCCGATGGTCCAGACCGCGTCGGCCCAGCCGTCGACGAGGTCCAGGACCCGTTGCGGGGTGGCGTCGGTGGTGAAGTCCAGGTCGGTGACCGGCCGGCGCAGCAGGGCGTCACGCACCGGCCCGCCCACCAGGGCGAGCTCATGACCACCTGCCGCGAACAGCTCGCCCAGGGCCGCCGCCTCGGGAGGGACGACGCTGCTCAGCAGGTCGGAGATCGCCTTGCGCTGTTCTTCGTTTGACACGACCACCAAGGGTATTCCTTCGCGGGATCGCCGCAAAACGAGTATTCACACCTCGTTGTTTCGGAGTTACGTTCTGATGACCCGATCGGAGTCACGCTGATGAAGGACGCGCTCGCCATCCACCGCCTGCTGCTCGAACGGGAGACCCAGCACGAGATCGTGCGGCTGCCCTCCCAGATATCGAGCGCGGTCGAGCTGCCGAGCGTGCTGGGCCTGCCACCGTCTCGCTGCATGGTCACCCGAATCTACGCCTGCGACCTGTGGCAGCTTGTGGCTGTGATCGTCCAGGCGGGCACGGAGCCGAACCTGAGCGCGGTCAGGGAGGCCGTGGGGGCCCTGGTGATCGAACCCGCGGATGTGGACACGGTGAACCGGGAGACCGACTACAGCGCCGAACTGGTCGCGCCACTGCTCCTGCCCGACAGCATGACGGTGCTGGTCGACCAGCGTTTCGTGGACCGGCTCGATGTCGACGACGTGGTCTACACCGCCACCGGTGAGGGGTCGACGGCGCTGGGAATCAGGTCGTTCGATCTCTGGGCCCTGTCCGGCGCGAAGCCCGTCAACCTGGCCAGACCACTACGATCGGGCACGTGACGCGGCGACCCATCCGAGTGATGCCCAGGTGATGACTCGGTTCACGGCTGCCCTCGGGGCGGTCGCCCTGGTG
>JBDSTJ010000238.1:0-13430 GCA_039928335.1 Streptosporangiaceae bacterium
ACATCTTCACGATGCTCATCGCCAGCTATGTCAGTCAGGCGCTTGAAGAAGCGCACTAACAGACTGATACCCGTATAGAGCCCCGACCGGCGAGGCATTCGCCGGCCGAGTGAAGGAGAAAAAGGAATGAGCGCCACCGTTCAGACGGTTCTCGCCGGCAAGGACACTGTCACCGGCAGCCTCGGCGCAGTCGGCTACGGCCTCGCTGCGATCGGCCCCGGCATCGGCGTCGGCATCATCTTCGGTAACGGCGTGCAGGCCATGGCCCGCCAGCCCGAGATGACCAACGTGATCCGCACCAACATGTTCATCGGCTTCGCCCTGACCGAGGCGCTTGCGCTGCTCGGTTTCGTCGTGCCCTTCGTCTTTCCCTAGGCCGACGAGACCTCCGAGAGGGGAGCAATGATGTTCCTGGCAGCATCGGAAGAGACACCGAACATCTTCCTGCCGCACGGGGCCGAGCTCTTCGTCGGCCCGATCGCCTTCGCGATCATCTTCGGTGTCTTCGCCTGGAAGCTCCTTCCCAAGATCAAGGCCACGCTCGACGAGCGTGCGAACCAGATCGAAGGGGGGCTGAAGCGGGCCGCGGACGTGCAGGACGAAGCCAAGCAGACGCTTGAGCAGTACAAGGCCCAGCTTCAGGACGCCCGTCAGGAGGCCGCAAGGCTTCGTGAGGAGGCTCGTGAGCAGGGTGCGGCGATCATCGCCGAAATGCGGGAGCAGGCTCAGGCCGACGCCCGTCGCATCGTCGAGGCCGCGCAGTCCCAGATCGAGGCCGAGCGCCAGCAGGCACTCACCTCGCTCCGTGCCGAAGTCGGCGCGATGTCGGTCGAACTGGCCGGCCGCGTGGTCGGGGAGTCCCTCGAGGACGAGGCCCGCCAGGCTCGCGTGGTGGACCGCTTCCTCGAAGAACTCGAGTCGGCCAACGCCGCGAAGGCACTCTGATGGCTGGCGCCGTCAGCAGGGCGTCGCTCGCCGAGGTCAACGACCGCTTCAACGCGGTCGTCGGCCAGGCGGACCTGGCGACCCTCGGCGACGACCTGCTCAGCGTGCTGCACCTGTTCGACCGTGAGCACGGCCTCCGCCGGGTTCTGTCCGACCCCTCGCGGGCCGGCGAGGACAAGGCGCAGCTCGTGCACTCGCTGCTCGAAGGCAAGGTGGGACCGGTCGCCTCCGGGCTGGCCGAGGACGTCGTACGGCTTCGCTGGAGCAAGTCCGGTGAGCTGACCGACGCGATCGAGCAGCTCGCGGTGTCCGCGCAGGCGGCCCGCGCCGAGTCGGCCGGGCAGCTGGACGAGCTGGAGGACGAGCTCTTCCGGTTCGCCAAGATCGTCGAGAGTGACGCGCAGCTGCGCAACGCACTCGCCGGGCAGCAGCCCGTCGAGCGCAGGCAGGGGCTGGTCGCGTCGCTGCTCGAAGGCAAGGTCTCCGCCGCGACACTGGCCCTGGTCAGCGAGGTGGTGGGTTACCCGCGGGGACGTAGCCTGGAGCGTGGGCTCGCCGAGTACGGCAAGTTCGTCGCGGCCCTGCGCAACCGCCGGGTGGCACTCGTTCGTACCGCTGTGAATCTCACCGAGGCGCAGCGGACCCGGCTCGCAGCAGCGCTCGCCGCTGCCTACGGCCATGACGTACATCTGAACATCGAGCTCGATCCCTCTGTGCTGGGCGGCCTGGCCGTGCAGATCGGGGACGAGGCAATCGACGGCACGATCGCCGGACGGCTGGACGATGTCCGCCGGCGCATCGCCTGAGGACCTCCACGTCTTGAACGAGCATGTGGGGACCGCAGGCGGAAATCGGCACTGTGAGCTGAAACTGAGGAAGGAATCATGGCGGAGCTGACGATCCGTCCGGACGAGATCCGGAACGCGCTGGAGCGTTTCGTCCAGTCGTACGAGCCCGATGCGGCCGCGCGCGAGGAGGTCGGCACTGTCACCGAATCCGGCGACGGTATCGCTCGTGTGTCCGGTCTGCCTTCGTGCATGGCCAACGAGATCCTCGAGTTCGAGGACGGCACGCGCGGACTGGCTCTCAACCTGGACGTACGCGAAATCGGCGCAGTAGTACTGGGTGACTTCAGCAAGGTCGAAGAGGGCCAGCCGGTGCGCCGCACCGGTGAGATCCTCTCGGTCGCGGTGGGCGATGCCTTCCTCGGCCGCGTGGTCGACTCGCTGGGCAACCCCATCGACGGCAAGGGTGCGATCGAGACGACCGAGCGTCGTGCACTCGAACTGCAGGCCCCCACCGTGGTCGAGCGCCAGTCGGTGAGCGAGCCGCTGCAGACCGGCATCAAGGCGATCGACGCCATGACGCCGATCGGCCGTGGCCAGCGCCAGCTGATCATTGGTGACCGGCAGACCGGCAAGACCACGATCGCGGTCGACACGATCATCAACCAGAAGGCCAACTGGGAGTCCGGGGACCCGGACAAGCAGGTGCGCTGCATCTACGTCGCGGTGGGCCAGAAGGGCTCCACGATCGCGGCCATCCGCGGCACCCTCGAGGACGCCGGCGCGCTGGAGTACACCACGATCGTGGCCGCTCCCGCCTCCGAGCCCGCGGGCTACAAGTACATCGCCCCCTACACCGGCTCTGCCATCGGGCAGCACTGGATGTACCAGGGCAAGCACGTCCTGATCATCTTCGACGACCTGTCCAAGCAGGCCGAGGCCTACCGCGCCGTGTCGCTGCTGCTGCGCCGCCCGCCGGGCCGTGAGGCCTACCCGGGTGACGTCTTCTACCTGCACTCGCGGCTCCTCGAGCGCTGTGCGAAGCTCTCCGACGCACTCGGCGCCGGCTCGATGACCGGTCTGCCGATCATCGAGACCAAGGGCAACGATGTCTCGGCCTACATCCCCACCAACGTCATCTCGATCACCGACGGACAGGTCTTCCTCGAGACCGACCTGTTCAACCAGGGTGTCCGCCCGGCGATCAACGTCGGTGTCTCGGTCTCCCGAGTCGGTGGCTCGGCGCAGATCAAGGCGATGAAGCAGGTCGCCGGCACCCTCCGGCTGGCCCTGTCCCAGTACCGTGAGCTGGAGGCCTTCGCGGCCTTCGCCTCCGACCTGGACGCTGCCTCGCGCGCCCAGCTGGACCGCGGTGCCCGCCTGGTCGAGCTGCTCAAGCAGCCGCAGTACTCGCCGTACTCGGTCGAGAAGCAGGTCGTCTCGATCTGGTCCGGCACCTCCGGCGAGCTGGACGACGTCCCGGTCGAGGACATCCGCCGGTTCGAGTCGGAGTTCCTCCAGTACGTCAACGACAACGCCAAGGGTGTTCTCCCGGGGATCCGGGAGAGCAAGAAGCTCTCCGACGACGCGCTGACCACCCTCAAGGGTGCCATCAGCGAGTTCAAGAAGGGCTTCACCACCGGCGAGGGGACGCTGTTGGGCTCCGAGGAGACCGTCGAGGCGCTGGACGCAGACCAGGTCGAGCAGGAGACCATCACCCGCGTCAAGAAGTCCTGACATGGGTGCGCAGCTTCGCCAGCTCCGGCGCCAGATCCGGTCGGTCAAGTCGACGGCCAAGATCACCCGTGCCCAGGAGCTGATCGCCACCTCCCGGATCGTCAAGGCGCAGGACCGGGTGACGGCTTCCAAGCCGTACTCCGACCAGATCACCAACGCGCTGTCGGCGCTGGTCAGCAACCGTCCCGGCGTGGACCATCCGCTGCTCAAGGAGCAGCCGGACGACAAGCGCTCGGCGGTGCTGATCATCACCAGCGACCGCGGGTTCTGCGGCGGTTACAACGCCAACGTCATCCGCGAGGCCGAGTCGCTCATCACGCTCCTGCGCGAGCAGGGCAAAGACCCGGTCCCCTATGTCGTCGGCACCAAGGGCGGCATCTGGTACCGGTTCCGCAACCGCGAGACCGGCTCCGAGTGGTCCGGCTTCAGTGACCGTCCCGACTTCGTGAACGCGGAGCGGATCGGCCGCAAACTGACCGAGGACTTCCTCAGGCCGGATGCCGAGGGCGGCGTGGGCGAGATCCACGTGGTCTACACCGAGTTCATCTCGATGCTGACCCAGCAGGCCGAAGTACGCCGGCTGCTGCCGCTGAAGGTCGCCGACAGCGAGAAGAGGCCGGAGGGTGCACCGCTGCCCTCCTACGACTTCGAGCCGTCCGCGGCCGATGCCCTCGACCTGCTGCTGCCGAACTACATCGAGAGCCGCATCTACCACATGCTGCTGCAGAGTGCGGCTTCGGAGCACGCCTCGCGCCGGCGGGCGATGAAGTCCGCCACCGACAACGCCATTGAACTGATCAACACCTACTCGCGCAAGGCCAACCAGGCGCGCCAGGCGGAGATCACCCAGGAAATCAGCGAGATCGTCGGTGGCGCCAACGCGCTGGCTGACGCTAGCGCGGGGAGTGAATAAGAGTGTCCGCTACGGCAGTAAGCACTGGCACTGGCCGGGTCGTCCGAGTCATCGGTCCGGTCGTCGACGTGGAGTTCCCCTCCGACGCGATGCCAGGCATCTACAACGCAATCGAAATCACCATCCAGTTCGGCGACGAGCCCAAGCTGCTCACCCTTGAGGTGGCACAGCACCTGGGCGACAACGTGATCCGTGCGATCTCGATGCAGCCCACCGACGGTCTGACCCGCGGCGCCTCGGTGACCGACACGGGCAAGCCGATCTCGGTTCCGGTCGGCGACGTCGTCAAGGGCCATGTGTGGAACGCCCTGGGCGAGTCTTTGGACGTCCCCACCGCGTCCCTGGGGATCACCGAGCGCTGGGGTATCCACCGCAGCGCGCCGCCGTTCGACCAGCTCGAGTCGCGGACGGAGATGCTGGAGACCGGCATCAAGGTCATCGACCTGCTCACCCCCTACGTCCGGGGTGGCAAGATCGGCCTGTTCGGCGGTGCCGGTGTCGGCAAGACGGTGCTCATCCAGGAGATGATCACCCGTGTCGCCCGTAACTTCGGTGGCACCTCGGTGTTCGCCGGCGTTGGCGAGCGCACCCGTGAGGGCAACGACCTCTGGGTGGAGATGGAGGAGGCGAACGTCCTCAAGGACACCGCCCTGGTCTTCGGCCAGATGGACGAGCCGCCGGGCACGCGTCTTCGCGTCGCCCTGTCGGCCCTCACCATGGCCGAGTACTTCCGGGACGTCTCCAAGCAGGACGTGCTCCTGTTCGTCGACAACATCTTCCGGTTCACCCAGGCCGGTTCGGAGGTGTCGACCCTGCTGGGCCGCATGCCTTCGGCCGTGGGCTACCAGCCGACCCTCGCCGACGAGATGGGCGTTCTGCAGGAGCGCATCACCTCCACCCGCGGACACTCCATCACCTCGATGCAGGCGATCTACGTTCCCGCCGACGACATCACCGACCCGGCTCCGCACACAATGTTCGCGCACCTGGACGCCCGGACGGTCCTGTCCCGCGCGATCACGGAAAAGGGCATCTACCCGGCCGTGGACCCGCTCGACTCGTCGTCGCGGATCATGGACCCGGCCATCATCGGCCAGGAGCACTACGATGTCGCGCAGGAGGTGATCCGGATCCTCCAGAAGTACAAGGAGCTCCAGGACATCATCGCCATCCTCGGTATCGACGAGCTCTCGGAGGAGGACAAGGTCGCGGTCAAGCGGGCCCGCCGCATCGAGCGCTTCCTGTCGCACCCGATGTACGTGGCCGAGGCCTTCACCGGCCAGGTCGGCGTCACGGTCTCCAAGGAGGAGACCGTCGCCTCCTTCAAGGCCATCGCCGAGGGCAAGTACGACGAGACGCCCGAGCAGGCGTTCTTCATGTGCGGTGGCCTCGACGACGTGGAGAAGAACGCGAAGGAACTGGCCAAGTGAGCGGCCTGAAGGTCGGACTCGTCTCGCCCGAACGCGAGGTGTGGTCGGGCGAGGCGGAGATGGTGGTCGCGCAGACCATCGACGGCGAGATCGGCATCCGGTTCGGCCACGCGCCGGTCCTCGGTGTGCTCGTCGACGGCAGCCTGGTCAAGATCCATCCGGTCGGCGGCGGCGACGTGATCGTCGCCGCGGTGGGCAGCGGGTTCTTCTCCGTGGCCGACAACGAGGTCGCCGTGCTCGCCGAACAGGCCGAGCTCGGTCAGAACATCGACGTCGCGCAGGCCAAGACGGAGTACACCCGGGCACAGTCCGGCGGCGACGCCGACGAGACGCAGGTGGTGGCCGAACGCCGCGCCCGCGCCCGTCTGCGCGCCGCCGGGGTAGAGGCCTAGAAAGCAGAACGTGGGCGAGCACCTGGCATTCGACATCGGCTGGGTGCTCGCCGCGGTCGTCCTCCTGGCGATCGTGGTCTTCGGCGGGATGTCGCTGCGGCGATGGCTGCTGGAGCGCACCGGCGGCACCGTCGAGTGCAGCCTGCGGAACCTCAACGGTTCCGGGGTGTGGCGGCTCGGCATCGGCCGCTACCGCGGCGACGAGCTGCAGTGGCACCGGATCTTCGGTGTCAAGGCCCAGCCCTGGCAGGTGATCCGCCGCCGGGGCCTTGTCGTGTCCAACCGCCGCGGCCCCTCCGGCGAGGAGACCGCGGCCCTCACCCCCGACGCCGCGATCATTGAGGTGCACGACGGCGACGTGGCCGTGGAACTGGCCATGTCCACCGCGGCACTCACCGGGTTCCTCGCCTGGCTGGAGGCCGCCCCACCCGGTTGGCCGGCCGACATCACCGCAGGCGCTTAGCGTCCTTGCGCTGGGAGTCCGTAGGCTGGGCGCCATGACTCATGAGAACCCGGTCGTCCTGTCCAAGATCTATACCCGTACGGGCGACGACGGGACCACCGGGCTCGGCGACATGAGCCGGACGGCCAAGACCGACCCGCGGCTCGCCGCCTACGCCGACGTCGAGGAGGCCAACGCCGCCGTCGGTGTCGCGGTGTCCCTCGGCGGCCTCACCGAAGACGTGCGGACGGTCCTGCTGCGGATCCAGAACGACCTGTTCGACGTGGGAGCCGACCTGTGCACGCCGATCGTGCCCGACCTGGGGTATGAACCGTTGCGCGTCACTCCGGCGTACGTGGACCGGCTCGAGGGCTGGTGTGATGAGTTCAACGCCCCGCTCACGCCGCTGCGCAGCTTCATCCTGCCCGGCGGGGTGCCGGGCGCGGCCTACCTGCACGTCGCACGGACCGTGGCCAGGCGGGCCGAGCGGACGACCTGGTCGGCGATCGAGGCTCACGGCGACGGGATCAACCCGCTGACCGCCAGGTACCTCAACCGCCTCTCCGACCTGCTGTTCATCCTCTGCCGGGTCGCCGGCGACGGCGACGACGTCCTGTGGAAGCCGGGCGGCTAGCGCGGGTCCCCAAATGTGGATCAGCGCCTGCGCTGCCTGCCGTGCAGGAAGGTCATCAGTTTGATGATCTGGTCGGTCTCCTTCTGCGTGCGGGTGAACGTGGTGGTGTCCATCGGGGACTTGAACCGCTGACGCGTGATCGCCTTGGGCCGGGCGAACTCGCGCAGGCCGTCCGCGCCGTGGATCCGGCCGAAGCCCGACTCGCCGACCCCGCCGAACGGCAGCGCGGGGATCAGCGCGAACGCGATCACCGCGTTGATCGAGGTCATGCCGCCGCGGAGCCTGCGGGCCACCTCCAGGGCCGTTCTGCTCTTGGAGAAGACCGTGGCGGCCAGGCCGTACTCGGTGGCGTTGGCCCTGGCGATCGCCTCCTCCAGGTCCTTGACCTTGGTGACCGTCACGGTCGGGCCGAAGGTCTCCTCGCAGATCGCCGCCGACTGGTCGGGCACGTCCACCAGCACCACCGGGCCGACGAACGGACGCTGGACGGAGTCCGGGCCGCCCACGACCGCGCGGCCGCCCTGGGCCAGGGCGTCCTTGATGTGCCGTTCGATCACGTCGACCTGGCCGGGCATCGTGATCGGCCCGAACGACTCGCCGGCGGTGAGCCGGCCGGCCTTCTCGGTCAGCTTGCCGAGGAACTCCTCGTACACGCCCTCGACGACATAGATGCGCTCGACGCCCACGCAGGTCTGGCCGGCGTTGGACATCGCGCCCCACAGGGCCGCGGCGGCTGCGGCCTCCAGGTCGGCGTCGGCCGCGACGATGAAGGCGTCCTTGCCGCCGCACTCGGCGACGAGCGGGGTGAGGGTCTGCGCGCAGGCCGCCATCACCTTCTTGGCCGTCGGGGCCGAGCCGGTGAAGGCGATCTTGTCGACGCCGGACCTGCTCAGGGCCGCGCCGGTGGCGCCGGTGCCGGTCACGACCTGGAAGACCGGCTTCTCGGGGACGACGGAGTCGAACAGCTCGGCCAGCAGCAGGCCGACGCCGGGGGTGAACTCCGACGGCTTGAAGACGATCGCGTTCCCGGCGGCCAGCGAGGAGGCGATCGACCCCATCGGAGTGAAGATCGGATAGTTCCAGGGGCCGATCACGCCGACCACCCCGAGCGGCTGGTACTCCAGGATGGCCTTCTGGTTGAAGGCCAGCATGCCGGGGAAGACCGTGCGCGGGCCGAGGACTTTCTGGGCGTTCTTGGCGGCCCAGTCCAGCAGGTTGATCGCGCCGACGGTCTCGAAGACCGCGTCGCCGACCGTCTTGCCGGTCTCCTCGTGGATGAGCCGGGCGATCCGGGTGAGGTTCCGGGTGATCGCGCCCTTGTAGTCCAGCAGCCGCAGCCGCCGTTCCCGCCCGCCGAGCCCGGCCCACCACAGGGCCGCGTCCCGCGCGCGCTCGACGGCTTCGAAGACCGCCTTCTCGTCGTGCACGGCGTGCTCGGCCACCACGTCGCCCGTAGCCGGATTCAGGGAAGTGAAGGTCTCCATACGGCGAAGTAAACCATCACTTACCTCACGGCGGGAAGGCTCCTAACGGCTCCAGAACCGGAACAGCTCGCCGCCGACCCGGGAGTAGATCTCGTTGATGCCGAACAGGCTGGTGACGTGATAGATCACCTTGAAGAAGGCCTCGTTGACCGGCGGGAGCCACAGCAGCGCGATCAGGCCGAGGAAGACGAAACCGCCGATGGGGGCGACCTTGGCGACCCACGGGCGCGGCAGATAGGGCTCCACGATGCCGAACCCGTCCAGGCCCGGGATCGGCAGCAGGTTCAGGACGGCGGCGGTGACCTGCAGGAAGGCCAGGAACGAGACACCGGTCCAGAAGACCGAGTGAGCGCCCGGCGTGACATTGGAGACCGCGATCCCCAGGATGATCGCGAAGGCCAGGTTGACCAGCGGCCCGGCGGCCGAGACCAGGCTGTGCCGGATTTTGCCCTGGATGGCGCCCCGGTCGATCCAGACCGCCCCGCCGGGCAGGCCGATACCGCCGAGCAGCAGGAAGAAGACCGGGATCAGGATGCTGAGCGTGAGGTCGGCGTACTTGCGCGGGTCCAGGGTCAGATAGCCCTTGCTCGCGATGCTGTTGTCGCCGAACCGGTGCGCCAGATAGGCGTGCCCGAACTCGTGCAGGCACAGCGACACGATCCAGCCGCCGACGACGAAGAAGAAGAGCGCCAGCCGGGCCGGCTGCTCGACGGCCAGGCCCTGCGCGTCGACCATGACCCGGCCGTACTTCCAGGCGATCAGGCCGCTGACGACCGTCACGGCCAGGATGGCCAGGAAGATCGGGCTGATGCTCTGGCGGGCTTTGCTCTCCACTGCGTCCACGCCGTCGAACCTACCGTGTCAGGCGATCAGGCTGGGCAGCACGTAGGTGCGCAGGAAGTGCCTGGTCTCCTCGTCGGTCCGGGTGAGCGGCGACAGGCTCAGGGAGGCGATGATCCGGAACAGGAACTCCACGGCTCCCTCGACCTCGGTGCCGGGCCGGAGCAGGCCGGCCTCCTGGGCGAGGCTGAAGTACGGTCTGACCCGGTCGGCGCAGAGGCGGAGCACCCGTTCTGAGGCCTGGTTGACGACGGTCTGGGTGTGCCCGACGACCTCGGGCGCGAGGAGGCCGGCGATCCGCGGCTCGTGCCGGATGAACACGACCGCGTCGACGATCCCGTCGACGACGGCCGCGGGCACGTCGAGCTGCCCGGTGAGGCGCTCGGTGATCTGGTCGAAGAACCGGCTGACGTCGCGCAGGAAGACCGCGAGGATCAGCTCGTCGCGGCCGCCGCCGAAGTTGCGGTAGAGGGTCGCCCGGGACATGCCCGCCGAAAGCGCGACGTCCTCGACCGTGGTCTTGGCGACGCCGAACCGGGCGAAGCATTCCTCGGCCGCGTCGACGATCCGCTCGTAGCTCGTGGCGGGTGCGTTCGCGACCATGTGGCGAGCCTAACCCACCGAACATGAGACAGATGTTGCCTCACGTCTCATCATGCGTAAGTATGTGCTTATGAATCCGCGCAAAGCGATCGACGACGCGTACTGGGCGATGCTGGCCGCCGCCCACCTTCCCGGCGAGCAGTACACCGAGCCGATCGGCGATCCCGGGCTCTTCGGCCCGGACTCGGCCATCTGGTACGTGCACGGGGATGTGTCCGGCGTCCTCGGCGGCGTCTCCGGCCTGCTCCTGGGAGCACTCAACGAGCCGGTCACCCACGGCACCAACCAGCACTCCAACTATTTGCAGGACCCGGTCCGGCGGTTGGGTTTCACCGCCTCGTTCGTGACGGGCGTGACCTACGGCTCCACCCCGGTCGCCGAGAAGCTCACCGGCACGATCCGGGCCATGCACAGGAGCGTCCACGGGACGATGCCCGACGGCCGGCCCTACTCGGCGACCGAATCGGCCGACATCATCTGGACCGGAGTCACCCAGGCCTACTCCGCCGCCAGGGCCCACGTCCGCTACCATCCCCAGCCGCTCGCCGGCGCTGACCTGGACCGCTACTTCGCCGACTACGCCGTGATCTCCGAGAAGCTCGGGGCCACCGACGTGCCCAGATCGCGGGCCGACATCGACGACTACTTCGCGATGATGCGCCCCCGGCTCACGGTCAGCGAGGAGACCCAGGAGGTCATCCGCTTCCTGCGCCGCGCGCCCGGCGGCAAGGACCGGGCCACCCGGTGGGCGAGCATGGCACTCGCCCGGGTCGCCACCGAGCTGCTCCCGGACTTCGCCAAGGACCTGCTGAGCCTCCAGCCGCGCCTGCCCACCACCACGCTCGCCGCCCGCACCGCCGGAGTCGTGCTGACCAAGACCCTGCGCTACGGCGTGCACTGGCAGCCCATCCAGGAGGCCTACACCCGGGTGGGCCTCCCCTACGTCCCCCCGACGTCCCTGTGAGGGGTCGGAAACACCTCTAGAAGAGCACTCCATCGAGTTCGATGCCGCGGAGGGCGTTGTAGTCGAGGGTGACGCAGTCGATGCCGCGGTCGCCTGCGAGGACCTTGGCCTGCGGCTTGATCTCCTGGGCGGCGAAGATGCCCTTGACCGGGGCGATGAGGGTGTCGCGGTTGAGCAGCTCGAGATAGCGGGTGAGCTGCTCGACGCCGTCGATGTCGCCGCGGCGCTTGATCTCCACGGCCACGGTCATGCCGTCGGCGTCGCGGCAGAGGATGTCCACCGGGCCGATCGGGGTGGGGTACTCGCGGCGGATCAGCTTCCAGCCCTCGCCGAGCGTGGTGATGTGCTCGGCGAGCAGCTCCTGCAGATGCGCTTCGACACCGTCCTTCTGCAGGCCGGGGTCGAAGCCGAGTTCGTGAGCGTAGTCGTGCAGGATCTCGAAGATCGTCAGGATCAGCTGCTCGCCGGACTTGCTGTGCGTGACCGTCCAGCGGGCGATCGCGCCCTTGTCGTCCTGGTGGGGTTCCACCCGGACCGTGCAGGGCGGGTTCATCCAGTTGAGCGGCTTGAAGGCGCGGTCGTCGGCGTGGATCGACACACTTCCGTCCGCCTTCATGAGCACGAGACGGGTGGCCAGGGGGAGATGGGCGGTGAGCCGGCCGACGTAGTCGACGCTGCACCGCGCGATGACGAGACGCACCTGGCCGAGGGTAGTGCAGGTGGGCCGGTCCCATTGAAGGAACAATGAGGGCGTGGCAGACGTGACGATCCGCATGGCGGCGCTCGGCGACGAGCTGGAACTGGCCGATCTGGACTGGCGGACCTGGGCCCCGGACAACTCGGTGTCCCCGCGGCCCTCGCGGGTGCCGCCGGACGCCGGAAACGGACACTTCTTTGACCGATTCCACCTGCCCGAACATTTTCTGGTGGCCGAGGCGGGAGACCGGCTGGTCGGTTATCTCCGGCTGATCCAGCCGGTGCTGCTCCCCAGCGGGACACACGTCCGGCAGATCCAGGGCTTCGCCGTGGACCACGCGGCGCGGGGCAGCGGAGTGGGCCGGGCGTTGCTGGAGGCCTCCTTCGAGGAGACACGCAGGCAGGGCGCCCACCGCGTCACCCTGCGGGTCCTGTCGGTCAACATCGCGGCCCGCCGGTTGTATGAACAGGTGGGGTTCGTGGTCGAGGGCGTGCTCCGCGGGGAGTTTCTGATCAATGGGGCCTATGTGGACGACGTGCTGATGGCCCGGACCGTGGAGTGACAGCCATCTAACCGTCGGGATACGCAACGCTCCATCAGGGGCGAACGTCTCCTCTGGACGCGTGCCGAAATCATGATTAGCGTTGCCTGTGGTCACCGTGTCCGATCCGGCCCGGCGAGAGGAAACCCGCACATGTCCCTCGACGTCTCCCCCCAGTTGCTTCAGCGGGCGCAGCAAGGTGAGGTCGACGACGCGACGTTCGTCGAATGCATCCGTACGTCTCTGCCCTACGCCTGGGACCTGATCAGCGGGCTGGTCGCCGACCTCGAGGTCACCGGCGGGGAGTTCGCCGACAACCACGCCCCGCCGCCGGACGAGCAGGCTCGGGGCCAGCTGCTGAGGGTCCTGGCCAGCGACGCCATGCGCGGCAGCATCGAGCGCTACTACGGGATCAGGCTCGCCTTCCAGAACTGCCACCGGGTGGGCGTCTTCCCCGGCAAGGCCGGTGACTCCGCGGCCTATCGGCGCTTTGTCACCGCCCGCGAACAGATCCTCAACCAGTCGCCGCACCTGCGCGACTGCTGACCTCAGGCCAGCAGGGGAAGGACCTCGGCGCCCAGCCGGGCGATGTTCTCCAGGGTGCGCTCGGCCGATCCGCCCCCTCGACGTGCAGGATCAGGTGGTCGATGCCGGTGGTCTCGAAGGTGGCGCGCAGTGCGCTGACGCAGTCGTCGGACGTGCCCACGGCATGGAGTTCGGCCTCTCCCGCTGCAGGACGTCCCAGGCCTCCTGGCGGGTGTCCGCGACGTAGGCCACTGCCGTAGAGATGTGCTCCGCGTGCCCCGTGACATCGGCATAGCGCTTCACAACGCGCCTTGCCGTTTCCAGGGCCTGCGGGAAGCGGGTCTCAAAGCGCCCCAGACCCGTCCCGAAGACCTCCAGATCCACCCAGGGGCCGTCCTCGTCCCACTCCGAGCCGGAACGGACACGATGGACAGCAGAGCCGCCTGCTCCGCGAGGGCCACCGGATGCCGGATGGACCGGACACTCACCGCGGTGCCG
>JBDSTJ010000239.1:0-3466 GCA_039928335.1 Streptosporangiaceae bacterium
CCGGCAACTCCGAACGGGCCAGGATCGCCGTGGGCAAGGCCATCCGGCGCGCCCTCGACCGGATCACCGAGGCCGATCCGGTCATCGGCGCCGAACTGCACGCGACCGTCCGGACCGGCCGCCGCTGCAGCTACCGGCCCCGAACCTGAAAGCAGGGTGGAACAGCGCATTCCAGAAGTTGAGGGAGCTGACAGGACGGCCTGAGGATGGCTTCAGACGGTCTGCCTTCGAAGGGTGAATGGATGACTACGGCGACTCTCACCGGTGGTCTTCGGACTTCGGTGACCACGCTCAACCAGCGGCTGCACCGGGCCGGGCTCACGCTGTTCCTCATCATCGTGCTCGCCCACTGGGCCGAGCACGTCGCCCAGGCCATCCAGATCTGGGTGCTGGGATGGAGCAAACCGGAGGCGCGCGGGGTCCTCGGTCTGCCGTTCCCATGGCTGGTCAAGTCCGAATGGATGCACTACGGGTACGCGCTGGTCATGCTCGTGGGGCTGCTGCTCCTGCGACCCGGGTTCACCGGACGCGCGCGGACCTGGTGGACCATCGCCCTGGGCATCCAGATCTGGCACCACCTCGAGCACCTCCTCCTGTTGATCCAGGCGCAGACCGGGCACCCGTTCTTCGGCGAGCCGGTCCCGACCAGCATCATCCAGGTGCTGGTTCCGAGGGTCGAACTGCACCTGTTCTACAACGCGATCGTGTTCCTCCCGATGGTCGTGGCGATGGTCCTGCACCGGCGGGACGCCGCGAACGACCAGGCGCGCTGCGACTGCGCCGCCGGGGCCGGCTGATGCGGCCTGGGCCGGTCGTCCTGGCATTGACCGGGGTGTTCCTGATCTACCTGGCCGCGCCCAACATCGGGCCGTCGCTGCGCGCGGCACGGGCCGACGGCACCGTCGGTGTCTTCACGGCACAGCGGCTCGACTGCCTCCAGCACCCCGGGCACGAGTCGTGCTCGTGGACCGGCGAGTTCCGGTCCGCCGACGGCGCGCGTCGGCCGGAGGTGTCCCTCTACGGAAGCGGCCGGGACTCCCTGCGCGTCGGCGAGAGCACGACAGCTGTCGACGTGGGACGGGCCAGCCGGGTCTACGGACCGGAGGGGTCACATGAGTGGATCGCGACCGCGCTGCTGCTCCTGACCGGCGTGCTGCTGCTGGTGTTCGCGATCAGGCGCCCGCGCCGGCGGGTCCGGCCGGTGAGGGTGGAGGAGCCGGTACGGGCAGAGGTCGCCGAACGGTGAGTGCGGGCTACCACGAGAACCAGGGATGCATGTTGTCCTGGTGTGCTCAGCCGGACCGCAATCTGCGGTATCGGCCCGGGTCCCCCGTGCGGTTACCGTCGACCGAGACCCTGGCACGACGGAAGAAGGCCCGACCGCGATGAGCCCCCGCAGAGCTGACCCGAACACCCGGTCGGTGATGATCGAGGTCGGGGCACGGCTGCTGGCGGTCGAAGGACCGCAGGCGCTGTCGGCGCGTCGGGTCGCCGCCGAGGCGGGCAGTTCCACCATGCCCGTCTACACCCATTTCGGCGGGATGAGCGGGCTGGTCCGTGAGATCGTCCACGAGGGTTTCGCGCGGATGCAGGGCTTCTTCACCCAGGTCCGTACGACCGACGACCCGGTCGCGGACATGGCCCTGTTCGGCCGCGCCTACCGGTGCAACGCACTGGCCAACCCGCACCTGTACACCGTGATGTTCGGCGGGGCCTCGCTCGCCGGGTTCTCCCTGTCGGAGCGGGACCGCCAGTACGGCCGGTACACCCTGTACGCCGTGATCGAGTGCGCGGCCCGCTGCATCGGGTCCGGCCGGTTCGACGACACCGACCCGCAACTCATCGCGCACCAGATGTGGATCGGGATGCACGGGCTCGTCACCCTCGAGCTCGGCGAGTACCTCATCGCGCCGTACGGCGCGGAGCGCTGCTTCGAGGACCAGCTGGTCGGGCTCATGGTCCGGGCGGGCGACAGCCCGGCGGCCGCCGCCGCCTCGTCCGCGCTCTCCCGGGAACGCCTGCCGTCGGAGATCGGTGGTCTGCGCCGCGAGCCCGCAGAACCCGACTACGCCTAGACAGGTCGGCCGGGGAAGGCACCGAGGCCTCTGCCCGGGACGGGACAGACCTGGGCGCGCGGCTCAGGAGGCGGGGCGGTGCCGCCACCACCAGACGAGCGCGAGGGTGGTGCCCGCCACGCAGTAGGCACCGGCCAGGCGGAAGGAGTAGGCGACACCACCGGCGGCGATGAGGGTGCCCGCGACGGCGGTCCCGACGCCGGAGGAGACCGAGTCTGCCGCGGCGGTCGCGCCGAAGGCCCGGCCGAGCCCGCCCTTGGGGGCCTGGCGGGCGATCAGGGAGTAGGTGATGGGCAGGGACACCGACATCAGCACTCCTTCGGCGACCGACACCACGATGGCCAGCCACACCGTCGTCGTGATCGCGTAGACGAACGCGAGCAGCCCGAGGCAGAGCGTCGAACCGCCCGCGACCATCCAGCGGGGGGCGCGGGGCAGCACCCGGCGGGCGTGCGGTGACAGCACCACGACCGGCAGCATCGTCGCGACGAACGACCACGCGATGACCGGGTCCGCCGCGCCGAGTTCCCGCAGGTAGACGCCCCAGACGGTGGCGTACACCCCGTACATCGTCGCGATCGTGGTCACCAGGGCGGTGATCGGCAGGATCGCCTTGATCACCTCGAAGGTGCTGGGCGCCGACGGGTCCGGCTCCTGCTCGGCGGACTCCGGCTGGGCCAGGCGCGCGCTCACCCCGGGCCGGCGGGAGGCCAGGCTCGTCAGGGTCGCGACGGTCAGCATCGTGATCGCGAACCAGGGGGCGGCGGCCGTGCTCTGGACGACGACCAGGCCGACGAGGATCGGCCCGATCAGCGCGCCGACGGTGGCGACGCTGGTGAGCTGGCCGAACACCTTCTCCTGGTCCTCCTCCGGGGTGGTCAGGCCGATCGTGGTGCGCAGGGTGTTGCTGATGGCGGCCATGCCGGCGGAGGAGCAGAAGAAGGACGCCGTCATGAGCTGCCAGGTCGGCGCGCTCACCAGCGCCAGCACTCCCGCGACGGACACGAGGCAGCCGCAGACCAGCACCCACCAGGCGCCCAGCCGGTCGACCAGCCGACCGGCGATCAGTGCGAACGCGCCGCTGCCGAGCGCCGAGCCGACCATCACCAGGCCGAGCAGGGACACCGGCACGCCGCGGTCGAGCAGGTACGGCGAGATGATGGAGATCGTGCCCATCGCGGAGGCGCGGGCGAGGAAGGAGATGACGAAGGCACCCCGCCTGGAGACCCCGTAGGGTTCGCGAAGACCCGTCCGTGGGGACGGGACGACGTCGACACCGCTCATGAAAGCCGGCTGGTCTCGGCGACACCGACGGTGGCCGAGTGAGCGGCGGTCGCGGCGATGTAGTGCCGGAGCCGGTTCAGCAGTTCGGGCGCCCACAGCAGGCGGGC
>JBDSTJ010000240.1:0-5207 GCA_039928335.1 Streptosporangiaceae bacterium
GGCGTCTCCAGCGCCTCAAGCCGGGCGGGCAGGTCGAGCTCGGCCCCGTCGACCCGGACCCGGTCGGCCCAGGTGGCGTGGTTGAGGCCGATCCAGTCGGCCTCCAGGCTCGCCGCGGGCACGCCCAGCAGGTCGGCCCACATCTCGCAGTCGCCGACGTGCTGGTCGCACAGGCCGAGGAACCGGCGGCCGGGGAAGCGCTGGAGCACCGCGTCGGTGACGATGCTCGCCGGGTTGGTGTAGTTGACGATCCAGGCGTCTGCCGGGGCCTTCTCAGCGATCTCCAGCAGGACCGGCACGGACCGGCAGGCCATCAGGAAGCCGCCGGGGCCCGCGGTCTCCTGGCCGACGATGCCGTGCTTGAGCGGGATCGACTCGTCGAGGTGCCGGGCGCTCATCCCGCCGGGACGGAACGTGGTGAAGACGAAGGCCGCCCCGTCCAGGGCCGGCCCGAGCCGGTCGTGCTCGGTGACGGTGATCTTGGCTCCGCGGGCGGCGAACATGGCTCTGGCCAGCCGCGCCATGATCTCCTGGGCAGGGATGTCCAGGTCGTAGAAGGCCAGCTCGGTCCCGCTGAGGTCGGCGGCCCGGTGCAGCACGCCCCGGATGACCCCGGGCATGTACCCGCTGCCCGCCCCGACAATAGTGATCTTCATGCGTGTCCCCGTCCCGTGCGTGTCGCCGCTACCTGCCCTCGCACGGGTGACCATGCGGGGGAGCCTGCTCCAAGATAGTGATCTTCACAACCGCCCGAGGGAGTGGGCGCGGAGGGTCGGCTGGGCCCGGGTGACGGCGTCGGGCCCGCTCCCGAACTCGGTCTCGGGGATGTAGGGGACGACGAAGGCGTAGTCCTCGAGGATCTCGGCCGGGACCTCGCCGGACTCACCGAAGGCGGCGATCTCTCCCCAGCAGGGCGCGCCCAGGGAGCCGCTGTAGTGGCGCACCGACAGACCGGCACAGAGGTTGGCGAAACGCAGCCGCTGCTCCAGTGGCCAGTCGGCGAGCGTGCCGAAGACGAACCCGGCGGCGAACACGTCACCGGCCCCGGTGGGGTCCAGGGCCTGCACCGGCAGCGCCGGAGCGGTGGCGCGCTCGTCGGCGCAGGCGGCGATCGCCCCGGCCGCGCCGCACTTGACCACGACGGTCGGCACCAGTTGGGCCAGCTTCTCCAGGGCGTCGGCGGCCGAGGTCGTGCGGGTGTAGGCCATGGCCTCGACGGCGTTGGGCAGGAACACGTCGACGTCAACGAGCCGGTCGAGGACGTCGGGGGACCAGGTCTCGGTGGGGTCCCAGCCCAGATCGGCGACGACGGTGCCGCCGGCGGTGCGGACCTCGCGGGACCAGACCGGCACCGGCTGGGCGATGTCGATCAGGCAGGTCCTGGCCCGGACCGGGATCGCCACGAGCTCGATCGGCGGAAGCGGCTTGACATAGGTGATCATGCTGCGGTCGGAGTCGTAGGCGAGCGACACGGTCACAGGCGTCGACCAGCCGGGCACGAGGCGGGACTGGCTGAGGTCCACGCCCTCCTGCTCGGACAGGGTCCGCCACAGGTAGGAGCCGAAGAGGTCGTCGCCGAACGCCGCGGCCATGCCGACCCGCAGCCCGAGTCGGCTCATCGCGACGGCCATGTTGGCGACCCCGCCCGGGGCCGACCCGAGCCCGTCGGTGATCAGCTCGGTCCCGGGCGGAGGCAGGCCGGGCAGCCCGGTGAAGATCATGTCCATGTAGACCTGGCCGGACAGGAAGACGTCGAGGCCCGCCCCGGTCAGGCCGGCGACCCTGCGGTCCCCACAGGGATCGGTGAGCCCCATGAGCCACCTCGGTGCACTAGAGGAAAGTCTGTCCCTCGCCACGATAGGTGGGGACGGTGACAGAAACGCGATCGCCCTCGATCAGGTGGACGGAGTCGAAGCGTTCGCACAGCTCACCGGCCTTGGTGTGGCGGAACCAGACCCGGTCCCCGATCTCCAGGCCGTCGGCGGCCTTGCCCACCAGCGGGGTCTGCACCTCGCCGGCCCCTTCGAGCCCGGTGAACTTGAGGCCGGGCGGCAGGTAGGGCTGGGGCAGCCGCAGGGCGTCGGCGGGCCCCGAGGCGAGGTAGCCGCCGCCGAGGCAGGTGGCGATGCCCGGCCCGGGGCGGCGGACGACCGGGAGCGCGAACAGCGCGGCGGGGGTGGCGGTGAAGCCGGTGTAGTGGTCGAACAGGTGCGGCTGGAACAGCCCGGAGCCCGCGGCGACCTCGGTGATGGCCTTCTCCGACACCGTCCACTCGATGCTGCCGGTGCCGCCGCCGTTGACGAACTCCAGGTCGGCGACCTCGCGTACGGCCTTGACGATGGCCGCACGGCGCCTGGCCAGCTCCAGCCGGGACCGGGACTGCATGGCCCGGATCGCCCTGGCTCTGGCGGGCTGCCCGGCGGGGTTGTCGCCGACGCCGGCGATCTGCGACTCGTAGGCCATCAGGGCGACCAGCTTGAGGTGCGGACGCTTGCCGATCTCCACGGCGAGGGTGCGGGCCTGCCGGGGGGTGACGATGGGGGAGCGGCGCGCGCCGACCTTGAACCGGCCGCCGAACACCTGCCAGGAGGCGTCGAGGTCGATGCAGACCCGGATCTGCTGCTCCGACACCGGCAGGAGCTCCAGGTGCTCGAGGCAGTCGATCATGATCGTGATCCTGGAGGCGGCCACCGGGTCCTGGGCCAGGCGCTGGAGCGCGGCCCGGTCCACGGTGGGATAGGCGACGAGAATGTCCTCGCTGACGTCGAGAGAGGACAGCCAGAGGGCTTCGGCGAGGGTGAAGGCCATCACGCCGCCGAAGCCGTCCAGTGCGAGGACCTCCTGGAGCAGGGAGCGCACCCGGACGGACTTGCTGGCGACCCGGATGGGCTTGCCGTTGGCACGGCGGACGAGCTCGGCGGCGTTGGCCCGGAAGGCGTCCAGGTCGACGACGGCGAACGGGGGGTCGAGCACCGCGGTCGCGGAGTCGTATCGCGCCTTCAGGGCTCGCGCCTTAGGTTCCATGCTTTCACTCTGCCACAGAACGTGAAACATGAAAAGTATTCACGTCAGAGTTCTTTGAAGAACTCCCAGAGCTGCGCGGCCGCCCCGTCAGGCCACTCGTGCGTGCCGCCCTTGATCGTGCACAGTCTGACGGCCACCGAGCCCTTACTCATCCGGCAGGGTCCGTCGTCCTTCAGGGCCGGGAGATCGTCCTGTTTGAGCCAGTACGACACTGCCTTGCTCACCGGCGGGAACGGGCGCTTGTCGTTGAAGTCACGCTGGCTGCCCCCGTCGTAGGGCACCGAGCGGTCCGCGGTCCCATGAAAGATCATCACGGAGAGCGGCCGGTCCGGCTTGCAGTCGATGATCAGGGCAGCCTCGACCACGCCGATCGCCTTGATCTTGCCAGGTCCGGCACAGGCCAGGCTGTAGGCCATCCCGCCGCCGTTGGAGAACCCGGTCGCGTAGACCTGCTTCGGATCGGCGATGCCGGACGTGGTGAGCTTGTCGATCAGCTTGGTAAGGAACCCGACGTCGTCAACCTTGCCGACCTTGGCCGGCCCGCAACAGCCGCCCGCGTTCCAGCTCAACATGAACCCGTCGGGATAGGCGACGACGAAGCCCTCCTTGTCGGCGACCTTGTTGAAGCCGGTCAGCTTCTCAAAGGCCCCCATGGTGCTGGCACCGCCGTGCATCGCGAGCACCAGCGGCGCGGGGCTCTTCAGGTTCGGCGGCACGTGCAGCAGGTACTCCCGGTGGCCCGGGGTGCCCACCTCGAGCTTGAGCTTGTGCGTTCCCGCCGAGGTCGGCACGCCCTGCACCTTGTTGTTCTTCGGCTGGGAAGGCCCCGGCTCGGGCGCATCAGACGACTGCTGACAGCCGCCTACCAGGACCAACGCCGCCAAGACCACCCAGATCCGTCGCATACGCCCGAATCTAACCGACGGGTGGTGTCCCAAACTCCAACAGCGGCCCGATGTCGGTGATGAACGCCACTGGTTCGAGGTCCGGCAGTGCCGCGATCTCCGCCCGAGTGAACCAGCGGCTGCCCCGATAGGCGCCGTCCTCCCCGGGGGTGAACGCCGTCGGCCGGGACGGCGGCTCGTCCTGGGGGAACCGCGCGAGGAAGAACGGCTCGGTCTTGACGTAGTGCACTCCCAGCAGGCGAAAGTCCCGATGGACCGGAACGAACTCTCCGGTGACCTGATGTCCCGGGAGCCCTGTCTCCTCGTACAGTTCCCGGCGCGCCGCGTCAAGGGGGCTCTCGCCCGGGTCGATTCCGCCGCCGGGCGGTTCCCAGTAATCCCGCTCGTCCACCGGGTCGTGCCACCGCAGCAGGAGGAGCCGTCCGGACCGGTCCACGCACACGATGCGCACGGCCGGTCTGTCATTCGCCATGGGAACAACCTAAGAGACCGGAGGTGCAGCATGCGCACCACCGGTCCCCAGCAGAAGGTCTGGCTCACATCGTCTCGTTCTATGAAAACCCCCTTGACTGCAGTTGTTCCGGTCCCCACTAATCAGATACATACCCCCAATGTATGCGGACTAGGAGCGACAAGACAGACACTATGCGGTTGAATGGCGATAAGTTGGATCAGAATGGGCAAATGACCTAAGATCCCTCTTTACGCGATGTGTCGCTCCTGATAGACCAGTCGGAAACGCAGAACGGTATGCAGTTCGGGCATGCTCACCATGTCCCGGAACCACACGAGCGAGTCCTCGCCGATATGGGTGAAGAGCAGCCCCAGGTCGGCACTCTCCTCGCACAGCACCGACAGGACCAGCCGGGGCCGGCCCGTGGAGCCCGTCAGCCGGACCCGCACATCCTGGACCCCCGGCAGCGACGCGATCTCCTCGGCCAGCTCCACCGTCGCGGCCCTGACCATCAGCCGGGCCGACCCGCCCACCAACACGAACCGCCGCAGCGCCGCAGCCCGGCTCTGCGCGCACACCCAGCACAGCCCCAGGACCGCCAGCGAGATCTCCAGCGCCAGCACCATCGGCCAGAACCACGCGTGCGTCCGGACGAACGCCGACGACCCGCCGTCGAGCACCGCCCGGCCCCGGGCGTACACCCCGAGCCAGAGGATCAGCCCGCCCGCCGCGCACAGGACCAGCCCGGCCAGCGCGAGCGTCACCCGCCGCGTCGTCAACCCCGCCGCCGGCTCAGCCGGACCACGACCCGCCGGGACCGCGCC
>JBDSTJ010000241.1:0-6560 GCA_039928335.1 Streptosporangiaceae bacterium
GACGAGCGGCTCGCCTACGCCGACGCGTTGCGGAGTTCCTCCAACACCGCCCACGAGGCGCTGCTGGGCGACCCGTCGTCGCTGGACGCCGCCGCCGACGTGAGCAGTCTGCTGGGGATGGCCCGCAGCGCGCTGGACTCCGTGCGCGAGCACGACCCGGCGCTGGCGGTCCTCGCCGACCGGCTGGCCGAGGCCGGCTACCTGATCTCCGACATCGGCGGTGAGCTGGCCGCCTACACCGACTCCGTCGAGGCCGACCCGCAGCGTCTGGCGGCCGTGCAGGAGCGCAGGTCGGCGCTGACCGGGATCACCCGCAAGCACGGCGGCACCGTCGAGGAAGTCATCGCCTGGGCGCAGGCGAGCGCGGCCCGGCTGGTCGAGCTCGAGGGCGACGACGACCGGATCGGGGAGCTGCAGGCCGAGCGCGACGAGCTGACCGCGCGACTGACGGAGTTCGCGGCCGAGGTGACCGCGGTGCGCACGGCCGCGGCGGAGCGGTTCTCCAAGGCCGTGACCGACGAGCTGACCGCGCTGGCCATGCCGTACGCCTGCATCGTGGTGGCGGTCAGCCAGGCCGCGGAGTTCGGCCCGCACGGTCTGGACGAGGTCGAGCTCAGGCTCGCCTCGCACCCGGGTGCTCCGGCGCTCGCCCTGCACCGGGGGGCCTCCGGCGGTGAACTGTCCCGGGTGATGCTCGCGATCGAGGTCGTCTTCGCCGGGGCCGACCCGGTCCCCACGTTCGTCTTCGACGAGGTCGACGCGGGCGTGGGCGGCAAGGCCGCGGTCGAGATCGGCCGCCGGCTGGCCCGGCTGGCCCGGTCCGCGCAGGTGATCGTGGTCACTCATCTGCCGCAGGTGGCGGCGTTCGCCGACCAGCATCTGGTGGTGGAAAAGTCCGATGACGGCACAGTGATCCGCAGTGGTGTGACAGCCTTGGACAACAACGGCAGAATTCGCGAACTCTCCCGGATGCTGGCGGGTCTGGAGGATTCCGAGCTGGGTCGTGCCCACGCGGAGGAACTCCTTGAGATCGCCGCGCGGGACAAGGCAAAGCCGTAGAAGCACACCGAACAACCCAGCAAAAGTGACGCCGGGCAATGATGCGGACACGCCTGATCGTCTGTCGTCACCCATGCCGGGTGATCAGCTCTGGCAGGATGAGAGTCGATGAGCGAATCAGGGCCCAGCACCGAACCACGCCCGCAGTCACGACTGCGGGCGTCGCGGCTGTTCCATCTGGGCCGTGGCACCGGTGAGGACAGGCCGGGTGCGGCGGCGGTCGGCCGGATCGACAAGCGGACCAAGTTCCTCACCAAGCGGCTGGCGCACGGCGAGATCGCGATCATCGACCATGTCGACCTCGACCGGGTCAGCGCCGAGGCGCTGGTGACCTGCGGGGTCAGCGGGGTGATCAACGTGGCCCCGAGCATCTCCGGCCGCTACCCCAACCTCGGCCCGCAGATCCTGCTCGAGGCCGGAATCCCGCTGCTCGACGACGTCGGGCCGGAGATCTTCGACCGGTTCAAGGAGGGTGAGGAGATCCGCATCTCCGACGCCGTCGTCTACCGGGGCGAGGAGGTGCTCGCCAAGGGCATCCGGCACACCGAGGAGTCGATCGGCACCGCGCTGACCGAGGCCAAAGCGGGCTTGGCGGCCCAGCTGGAGTCCTTCGTCGCCAACACGATGGAGTATGTCAAGCGCGAGCAGGACCTGCTGATCGACGGCGTCGGGGTTCCCGATATCGAGACCAGGATCGAGGGACGGCATGCCCTGATCGTGGTGCGCGGCTACCACTACCGCGAGGACATCGCGACGTTGCGGCCCTACATCCGGGAGTACCGCCCGATCCTGATCGGCGTCGACGGCGGCGCGGACGCGCTGCTCAAGGCCGGCTACAAGCCCGACATGATCGTGGGCGACATGGACTCGGTCTCCGACGAGGCGCTGACCTGCGGGGCGGAGATCGTGGTGCACGCCTACCGGGACGGCCGCGCGCCGGGGCTCAAGCGGGTGCACCAGCTGAACCAGCAGGCCGTGGTGTTCCCCGCGGCGGCCACCAGCGAGGACTGCGCGATGCTGCTCGCCGACGACAAGGGCGCCGAGCTGATCGTCGCGGTCGGCACGCACATGAACATGGTCGAGTTCTTCGACAAGGGCCGCGCCGGCATGTCCAGCACGTTCCTCACCCGGTTGCGGGTGGGCAGCAAGCTGGTCGACGCCAAGGGCGTGAGCCTGCTCTACCGCAGCAGGATCTCCAACACCTCGCTGCTGTTCCTGGTGGCCTCGGCCCTGGTGACGATGACCGTCGCGATCGCCTTCTCTCCGGCGGGCACGGTGATCCTTCCCCTGCTCGTGGAGCGCTGGCACGCGTTCCTCTTCTGGCTGACCGGACTCTTCACTTGATCGATTTTCGTTATCACGTCGTCTCGATCGTCGCCGTCTTCCTGGCTCTGGCGATCGGCCTGATCGTCGGCTCGACCACGCTCCAGGACAAGACCCTGGAACTGATCCGGGACCAGGCCAACCGGCTGCAGGTCAGCAATGACGATCTGCGCGCCCAGGTCAAAGCCTCGGACGAGCTGCGCCGGGGCGAGGACCAGTTCGCCTCGGTGATCGGCCCGCAGATCGAAGAGAGCCGGCTGCGCAATGAGTCGGTCGTCTTCGTCGAGGCGCCGGGCGCCGACAGCAAGATGCGGATCCAGCTCGACCAGGCCGTCAAGAACGCCGGCGGCTCGGTGACGGGCTGGGTCAGCCTCACCGACAAGTTCCTCGCCGACGACCAGGCTGAGACGATCAGCCAGCTGAGTGACTCCCTCAAGGCCGTCGGCACGACCTTCGCCGACAGCGCGGGGCCGTATGAGAAGGCCGGGACGGTCCTCGCGCAGTCTCTCGTCACCACGGAGTCGGCCAAGGTCGGGCACGAGGAGGTCAGTTCGGTCTCGGCGCTCAGCGGATTCAAGGACGGGGGTTATCTGAGCACCAGCGGAAAGCCGGGCGGTCGTGCCACACTCGCCATCGTGATTGCACCCTCCGGTCCCTATGACACCAAGGTCGCCAGCCAGGACAACAAGGCGCTGGTCGCCCTGGCGCAGGCCCTCGACCTGGCCGGCCGCGGCACGGTCGCCGCAGGCAACTTCGCCTCGGTGGCAAGCGGCGACGGCTTCCTCAGCGAACTGCGCGGCTCCAGTGCCGCCTCCACCGTCTCCTCCGTCGACACCGCCGACATCCCGTCGGGTCAGGTGGTGACGGTCCTGGCGCTCAACGTGGAACTCACCGGCAAGTCCGGAAAGTACGGGATCGGCAGCGGGACCAGCGGCTATCTGCCGGTGCCCCTGCCCATCGTCCCGGTGATCGCGGGTCGGCCATGAGCCGCCTCCTGATCGGCGGGGTTCTCGGCGCGATCGCCGCCCGCGCCGCCTATGCCGGGTTGACCAGGCGCCCGCCCGGCCGCAACGGCATGCCCGGCGAAGAGGTCTGGGGCCGGACCAACCACCGTGGTGAGCCGGTCACGCTGCTGGAGGGTCCGGCGTTCGTCGTCGGCGCCGTCACCGCGGGCGTGCTCATCCCCGGCCTGCCCGGCCGGATACGGGTGGCCGCGCTGCTGGCCGGAGTCGGAGCCGGGGTCCTGGGAGCCTACGACGACCTGGCTGGCTCCTCGTCCTCCCGGGGCTTCAAGGGACACCTGTCGGCGCTCACCCGGGGCGAGGTGACGACCGGCGCGGTCAAGATCCTCGGGATCGGTGCGACCGGCCTGGCCGCCGCTGTGATCGCGGGCTCCCCCGCACCCAGCCGTACCGGACGGACGTTCGACGCGCTCGTCAACGGGGTGATCGTCGCTGGTTCCGCCAACCTCATGAACCTGTTCGACCTGCGGCCGGGCCGGGCCATCAAGGTCGGCCTGATCGCCGCGGTCCCGCTGGCCGCCGGCGCGGGAGCGCCCGTGGTGGCGGCACCGCTCGGCGCGGCCGCCGCGCTGCTGCCCGAGGACCTGGGCGAGCGGGCGATGCTCGGCGACGCGGGTGCCAACGCCCTCGGCGCGCTGCTCGGGCTGGCCGTGACCCGGCTCGGCCGGGGGCCGCGCCTGGCGGTGCTGACCGGCCTGGTCGCCCTCAACGGGGCGAGCGAGTTCGTCAGCTTCACCAAGGTCATCCAGCGCACTCCGGTGCTGAACTGGCTCGACATGCTGGGCCGCCGTCCGGTGCCGCCCAAGCCCGAGCCGGTGGCCGACAGCAGCTCGTGAGGCGCCTGTCCGGCGGTCTCGCCTCGGCGGCCGTCCTCATCGGGGTCCTGACCGTCCTGGCCAGGATCGCGGGTTTCGGCCGTACCGCGGTGTTCTCCCGGACGGTGGAGTCCGGCTGCCTGAGCCAGGTCTACTTCGCCGCCAACCAGATCCCGAACATCGTGTTCGAGATCGTGGCGGGCGGCGCGCTGGCCAGCATGGTCGTCCCGGTCCTGGCCGGGCCGATCGAGCGCGGCGAACGGGACGTGGTCCGGCGGACCGCCTCAGCGATGCTGACCTGGGTGGTCCTCGCGCTGGTCCCGCTGTCGTTGCTGGTGGCGGTGACAGCGGAGCCGATCATGCGCTGGCTGCTGGGCGGCGACGCCGGCCCGGGGTGCGTGCAGCGGGACTTGGTCTCGGTCGGCACGGACATGCTGGTCGTGTTCGCCCCGCAGATCCTGCTGTACGGCGTCGCGGTCGTGCTCTACGGCGTACTCCAGGCCCATCGCCGGTTCACGATCCCGGCGACGGCGCCGCTGGTCTCCAGCCTCGTCGTGATTGTCGCCTATCTGCTGTTCGTGCCGCTCGGCGCGGACTACCGGCTGGACCTGGCGGGCCTGCCGAAGAACGCCGAACTGACCCTGTCGGTCGGCACCACGCTCGGGGTGGTCGCGCTCGTGGTGTGCGCGGTCGCCGGCGTGCGTGCTCTCAGGATCGGGTTCCGGCCGAGCCTGCGCTTCCCCGACGGGATGGCGCGACGGGCCGGCGGCCTGGCCGTGGCCGGGCTGGCGACCGTGGTGGCCCAGCAGTTGGCAACCCTGGCCGTGGTCAGGCTCAGCCTGCAGGGCACCGGCGGGCGCGGGACCGCGGGGGCGCTGGCGGAGTACAACTACGCATGGGCGGTGTTCCTGCTGCCCTGGGCGATCCTGGCGGTGCCGATCGCGACCAGCGCCTTCCCGGTCCTGTCCGCCAGAACCGGTGACGCCGGGGGTTTCGACCGGGTCACCGCGGCGACCACCCGGGCGGTCGTGCTCGTGTCGTGCCTGGGGGTCGCGGTGCTGGTCGCGGTGGCGGTACCGGTCGCGAGCCTCTTCGTGCACGGGGCGGACACCCTGCCGTACGTGCTGTCCAGGGCGATCCTGGGCTTCGCACCCGGGCTGGTCGGGTACGGGCTGGTCGCGCATCTGGGCCGGGTGCTGTTCGCCTGCGGCCGGGGCCGGGCCTCGGCGGTGGCGATCGTGACCGGCTGGCTCACGGTCCTGGCCGCCGACCTGATCCTGGTGCCGCTGGCACCGCGCGCCTGGGTCGTGGGGGTGCTGGGCTGGGGGAACACCATCGGCATGACGGTGGCGGGGGTGCTTCTGCTGGCGGCGCTCGTCCGGGCCCGGGGCCGGGGTGCGCTGGCCGGGCTGGGCCGGGTGCTGCTGACCGGCGGGCTCGGCGCCGTCGGGGGCGCGGTCGCGGGTTACTCGACGGCCTCCTGGATCGGGACCGGGGGACAGGTGCAGACCGGCCTGTCCGCGATAGCGTCGGCGCTGGCTGCGGGCCTGGGTTTCCTGGTGCCCACCCTGCTGATCGACCGGGACGGCCTGCGGGCCGCGCTCGTCGGGAGAGCGGCCCGGGATGTCTGAGGTGAGTCGGGCCGGGCTGGGCAGGGAAGAAGTACGGGTCCGAACGACGGGGGAGAGGGAACACGCGATGTCCGAGGTGAAGGGCCTGAGGGTCGCGCTGGTCCTGGCGACGAGTTCGGGCGGGGTCGGCCGGCATGTCCGGTCGATTGCCGAGGGCCTGACCGGGCGCGGGGCCAGGGTGGTCGTGTGCGGCCCGGCCTCGACCGAGGCGAGGTTCGACTTCAGCGGCGCCGGGGCGCGGTTCGCGCCGGTGGAGATCTCCGACCGGCCCCGGCCCGGCGGAGACCTGGTGGCGGTGGCCCGGTTGCGCTCCCTGCTCAGGGACGCAGACGTCACGCACGCCCATGGCCTGCGGGCGGGCGGCCTGGCCGTGCTGGCCCGCCGGCCGCCCCTGGTGGTGACCCTGCACAACGCGGTCCTGGCCGGGGGAGCGATCGGTGCGGCCTACGCGGCGCTGGAGCGGGTGGTGGCCCGGGGTGCGGCCTGCGTGCTCGGGGTCTCGCCCGATCTCGAGGAGCGCATGCGGGCCCTGGGCGCCCGCAGGGTCGGTCATGCGCTCGTGCCCTCACCTCCGTTCACGGACGTGCCGGGACCCTCGGTCCGGGAGCAACTGCGCGAGGAGCTCGGCACCGGGGACCGGGCGCTGCTGCTCACGGTGGCCAGGCTGGCCGACCAGAAGGGCCTTCCGGTCCTGCTGGAGGCCGCCGCGG
>JBDSTJ010000242.1:0-5798 GCA_039928335.1 Streptosporangiaceae bacterium
CCGAGGCGGGCCTGGTCGCCTATGTCTCGCTGCGCGACGCCGCCACGGTGGCCCCGGTGTCCAGGGCCGCCGAGGACACCGAACGGTGGCGCAAAGCGTTCGAGGAGTCCTACGGGGACCGGGCCGCCGAGGCCGACCCGGGACTCAACCTCGGCGGCTGGACCAGCCCCAGCACCGGCGAGTTCGTCTCGGCCGGCGAGATGACCGAATGGTCCGAGGCCACGTTCCGGCGGATCCTCAGCCTGCGCCCGCAGGACGTCCTGGAGATCGGCTGCCGCACCGGTTCGCTGCTGTTCAAGCTCGCCACCCGCTGCGACGGCGCCTACGTCGGGACGGACCTGTCGGCCCGCGCCCTGACCCGGATCCGCCAGCACCAGGACTGGCTCGCCACCAAGGCCGAGTCGGTCCGGCTGCTCGAACGCGGCCCCGGCGACTTCTCCGACCTCGACGACGACGCCTTCGACACCGTGGTGCTCAACAGCGTCGTCTCCTACTTCCCCGACCTCGGCTCGCTGGAGCGCGTGCTCCAGGACGCGCTGCGGGTCGTCCGCGACGGCGGCCGGATCTACCTGGGCGACGTCCGGAGCCTCCCGCTCAGCCAGGCGCTGCACCTGTCGGCCCCGTGGGGCGAGGCCGACCCCGACGACGCCGCGTCCACCCTGCTGGAGCAGCTCTCCCGCCGGGCCGCGGCCGAGGAGGAGCTGGCCGTCGCACCCGAGGCGTTCCTGGACCTGGCCTCCCGGCTGCCCGGAGTGACCGGCGTCAGCCTGCTGCCCAAGCTCGGCCGGGGCCGCAACGAACTGACCCTCTTCCGCTACGACGTCGTCCTGCATGTCGGCGGGCAGGCCCCGCCGGACTACCCGACGGTCGACTGGTCGGGCGAGGGCCTGACCGTCGCCCGCCTCCGCGAGTGGCTGGCCGCCAGCGAACCCGCGCCGCTGGTCGTCACCGGCATCCCCGACATCCGGCTGAACGTCAAGCTGGCGGCCCTCGACCTGCTGCACGGAGGCCGGGTGCGGACCGTCGGTGAGCTGACCGAGTCGATCCAACCGGTGCTCGCCGCGCCCGGCGGCCCGGCCGACCCGGCCGCCCTCGTCACCGCCGGGCAGGACGCCGGCTACGAGGTGTCGGTCAGGTTCGGCGGGCACGGCACGGTCGACCTGGTGCTCCTACCCCGCCAGGACGTCCCGCACGGTCCCGTCCTGGCCGCGGTGGCCCCGGCCGCCCAGTCACCGGCCGCGTGGACCAACGATCCGGTCCGCGCCGCCCGGATCCGCGCGGCCACCCCGCAGCTCAGGTCGCACCTGCAGGTCTACTTCCCGACCTACATGATTCCCGCCAAGTTCATGGTCGTGGACGGTTGGCCGCTGCACCCCGACGGCACCCTCGACCGGTCCCGGCTGCCGCTGCCCGTCACGCTCCCGGCCGACGCGGCCGCCGCCCAGCGCGAGCCCAGCACCGAGACCGAGCGGGCCATCGCCAAGATCTGGGCCGACGCTCTCGGCCTGGACCACATCGGTGTCCACGACGACTTCTTCTCCCTCGGCGGCCACTCGCTGCTCGGCGTCGAGGTGGTCGAGAAGGTCCGCGACGTCTACGAGGTGGACCTGCCGCTCGGCCGGCTCTTCGAGTCGCCGACGGTCGCCGCCGCCGCCGAGTACATCGACGGGGTCCAGGCCGGCGGCGACAGCGCACCCAAGATCGCGTCCATCAAGCCCATCGACCGGTCCAGTTACCGCACCCGGCGCGCCCGCGCGACCGCCCCCGCACAGTGAGAGGAGGAACCGCCATGACCATCCTGACCGAAGCGCCCGGCACGGTCGTCGTCGAGACGTCCTTCGCCCAGCAGAGCCTCTGGCTGCTCGACCAGGTCGACCCCGGCCAGCCCACCTACAACGTGCTGGCCGCGGTGAAGCTGACCGGGCCGCTCGACCCGGCCGCGCTGCACCACGCGCTCAACGCGGTGATCGTCCGGCATGAGGCCCTGCGCACGGTGTTCGGCTTCGACGGCTATGAGCCGGTCCAGATCATCTCCGACGAGCTGACCATCGGCCTGCCCGTCACCGACGCCCGCCCCGAGGAGGTCGACGACCTCATCCAGACCGAGATCAACAAGCCGTTCGACCTGAGCACCGGCCCGCTGCTGCGAATGCGGCTGCTGCGTACCTCCGCCACCGAACACATCGCGGTGCTGGTCATGCACCACATCGTCACCGACGGGATCTCCTCGGCGATCCTCTTCCAGGAGCTGGCCCTGGGCTATGAGGCGCACACCGCGGGGCGGCGGCCCCGGCTGCCGGAGCTGCGCGTCCAGTACGCCGACTACGCGGTCTGGCAGCGCGACACCCTGCAGGGGGAGTACCTCGCGGAGCAGCTCGACTACTGGAAGGAGCAGCTCGCCGGGATCACCCCGATGCTGCTGCCGACCGACTACGCCCGGCCCGCGAACCCGACCTCGGCCGGCGCCACCCACTCCGCGCTGCTTCCCGACGGGCAGATGGCCCGGATCGAGAAGATGGCCAAGGACTGGGAGGTCACCCCGTTCATGCTGGTCATGGCGGTGTGGTCGGTGCTGCTGTCCCGCTACACCGGCCGGACCGACCTCACCATGGCCACCCCGGTGGCCGGCCGCAACCGCTCCGAGGTCGCGCTGCTGATCGGGTTCTTCGTCAACACGCTGGTGCTGCGCTCGGACCTGAGCGGCGACCCGACGTTCGGGCAGCTGCTCGGCCGGGTCAAGGAGGCCTGCCTCGGCGGGTACGCCCACGCGGACGTGCCGTATGAGAAGCTCGTCGAGGCGCTCAAGCCGGCCAGGTACAACGGCAACGGCGGGCCGCTCGCCCAGGTGATGTTCTCGCTGATGAACGTCCCCCAGGAGGAGTGGCGGGTCGGTGACCTGGTCTTCGAGGCCAAGGCCATCGCCACCTCGACGGCCAAGTTCGATCTCTCGCTCGACATCTCCCCGGTCAACGGCGGGCACCTGGTGTCCCTGGAGTACAGCACCGAGCTGTTCGAGGCCGCGACCATCGAACGGATGGCCGGGCACCTGGCCGTGCTGCTGGAGGCGGTCCTCGACGACGCCGACCGGCGGATCTCCGAGCTGCCGCTGCTGGCCGCCTCGGTCGCGCCGGCCCCGCGCGAGAGCGAGGCGGCGGACGCGGTGCACCGGATCATCGAGCGGCAGGTGCTCCGGACACCGGACGCCGTCGCGGTCGTCTGCGGCACCCGGCGGCTCAGCTATGCCGAGCTCGACCAGCGCGCCAACCGGCTGGCGAACGCGCTGCGGGAGCGGGGTGTGCGGGCCGAGTCACCGGTCGGGGTCCTGCTGCCGCGGTCACCCGACCTGATCGTCGCGTTCCTCGCGATCCTCAAGGCCGGCGGGGCCTACGTGCCGGCCGACCCGGCCTACCCGGCCGACCGGCTGAGGTACATGTTCACGGACGCGGGAGCCCGGCACGTGGTGACGGTCGCCTCGCTCGCGGACGCGCTGCCGGCGTCGGTGACCGACGCCGTGCTCCTGGACGGACCCCTGACTGCGGCCGACACGGCACCCGAGGTCGAGGTCGGCCCCGACCAGCTCGCCTACATCGTCTACACGTCCGGCTCCACGGGCCGTCCCAAGGGCGCGATGAACACCCACCGGGGCCTGGCCGCCTTCGCCGCCGCGATGGCCGGGACGCTCGGCATCACCCCGGCCGACCGCGCACTGCAGCTGGCCCCACTCGGATTCGACGTGGTCGCCGAGGAGGTCTACCCGTACCTGTTCACCGGCGGCTCGGTGGCACTGCCCGACGGTGAGCCGCCGCTGGAGACCAGCGACCTGTGGGACCTGGTCGCCGCGACCGGCTCGACCACGCTGTCGACCACACCGTCCCGGCTGCTGTCGTGGGGCGAGAAGGAGCAGGGCGAGGTCCCGCCGAGCCTCAAACGGCTGATCTTCGGGTCGGAGGCCGCGCCGACCCTGCGCGGACTCGGCGCCTGGCGGGACTGGGACGGCGACCTGATCCAGGTCTACGGGGTCACCGAGGCCTGCTGCACCTCCTCGGTCCGCTCGGTCGACCACACCGCCGACCCCGACCTGATCGTGCCCCTCGGCGAGGCCGTCGCCAGCGCCGACCTGCACGTGCTCGACCCGTGGCTGCGTCCCGTCCCCGACGGCGTGCCCGGCGAGCTGTACATCGGCGGGCCCGGCGTCGGCCGCGGCTACGTCGGCCGGCCCGGCATGACCGCCGACCGGTTCGTGCCCGACCCGTTCGGCGTGCCGGGCGGGCGGCTCTACCGCACCGGCGACCTGGTCAGGCGGCCGACCTCGGGCGGGTTCCAGTTCCTCGGCCGCGGCGACGCCCAGGTGAAGATCCGCGGTTTCCGGGTCGAGCCCGCCGAGGTCGAAGCGGTCCTCGCCGAACACCCCGGCCTCGCCGGCTGCGCGGTCGCGGCCCGGCCCGACCCGCTCGGGACCCTCCGCCTCGTCGGCTACGTGGTCCCGCGCGGCCCGCTCGACCTGGCCGGGATCAGGGGCCACCTGGCGGCCCGGCTGCCCGAGTGGATGGTGCCCACGCTCTTCGTCCAGCTGGACGAACTGCCGCTCAGCGCCAACGGCAAGATCGACCGTTCGGTCCTGCCCGAGCCGGAGGGCTGCACCGTCCAGCAGGAGTACGTCGCACCGCGCACCCCGGCCGAGGAGCAGTTGGCGGCCCTCTGGGCCGAGCTCCTCGGCCTCGAGAAGATCGGCGTGACCGCGAGCTTCTTTGACCTCGGCGGCAACTCCCTGGCCGCCGTGCGTATGGTCGCCGAGATCCGCGAACGCCTCGGCTTCGACCTGCCGCTGCGGTCGCTGTTCGGCAACGAGACGACGGTCGCCGCGATCGCCGCCCAGTTCGCCGCCGGCACCCTTGCCGGCACGGTCGCCCAGGCCGACGCCGCCATCGCGCGGCTGCCGCGCCACGAGGGTGTCCAGCGGTTCGCGACCTCCGGCACCGAGCGCGTCTACTGGCAGTACCACGAGGACGACCAGGAGAAGGACGCCTTCGTCCTGGTCGGCTCGATGGACCTCGCGGGCCCCTTCGACGTCGCCGTCCTGGAGCGCGCACTGCACTGGACGGCAGAGCGGCACGAGCCGCTGCGCACCCGGTTCGTGCGGGAGGGCGGTGAACTCCTCGCCCTCCTCGACCCGGAGCCGCAGCGCCAGACGGTGCCGGTCGTGGACGTGACCGAGGACGAGGTCGAGGCGGCCACGGCGGCGGTGTTCGACGAGCCCTTCGACCTCGCCACCGACGTCCTGGTCCGGCTGCGGCTGCTGCGCCTGGCCCCGGACCGGCACGTCCTGGTCCTGGTCATGCACCACCAGATCAGCGACCTGCGCTCCCTGGAGGTCTTCTGCGAGGAACTGTCGATCGCCTACGCCGCCATGGTCGACGGAGCCGAGCCGCCGTATGAGCCGCTTCCGCTCCAGGCCGTCGACGTGGTCGCCTGGCAGAACGAGCGGCTCGAGAACAACCGGGAACGGCTTGAGGCGTACTGGCGGGAGCGGCTGGCGGACGCCGAGATGCTCCGGCCGCCCTCCGACCTGACCCCGCCGGCGGAGCTCAGCATGCGGGGACGCACCCGGGGCGTCCCGATCGACCTCGCCCTGGTGGACCGGCTCCGGGCGCTGGCCGCCCAGGAGCAGGCCAGCCTCTACATGGTGTCGCTGGCCGCGTTCGCGCTGCTGCTCGGCGCCTACTCGGGGCAGCGCGACATCGTCCTGATGAGCCCGATCTCGCTGCGGGACCGGCCCGAGACCCACGGTGTGCTCGGCG